>DXHP01000021.1 GCA_019113305.1 Candidatus Ignatzschineria merdigallinarum
CTCCTGAATTCACAAATAGTGTGCCGCTCGCTCATTATATTGAGTGAGAATGATGGTCATAATAGGACGAGGATTCTCGATGTTTGCAGTGCGGCAACACTGAAGATGATTAAAAAAATCTGATTGCTTACATTATTATCATAATTTGAAAAAAAGAGGGCTTTTATTGATAAAAGAGATACATAAAATCCAACTTTTTTGAGGATCTTGGTATTTGATGCCGAAGTGGTGCGTGCTTCTAGCGATTATTGCTTCAACGAATATCATGAAACCAGTTTTAAATTGTCTGATTAACAACGCCTTTAAAATGTGTTTAAGAATGCCATTAAAAGCAGCTCTATTACTGAGGAGAATATTTGCGGGATTTTCGCAATTGGTCGCCGGTAATGATTGATAAAAGCATGTAAACTAAGCCTTCTTCCCCGCGAAATAGTGGCTTTAAAAAAGCGTTTTAGTACGGTCATTTAAAACTCAATCGATTGCACTATATTCAATTGAAATAGCGACAACGATAATTCTATGCTTTATTACAGAATAAAATGCGGAGATAAAAAAGCCGATATTGATGACCAATATCGGCTGTAGTATTTAATTTGATGTTCTGCAATCGATCAGCAGATCATCAATTTTTTTAGTCTAAAAGCATAGTGCCTTTGTTTGCAAGGTTGATGTGCCATGAGAATGCTTCATCAAGCAAGTGTGGCGTATTACCACCACGTTTTGCTTTTGCATCTTCAAAGTACTTGCGAGCTTGCGCCTTGTATTTTGGATGCATACAGTTTTCGATGATTTTTTCTGCCGCATCTACTGGGCAAAGACCACGAATATCTGCATAACCTTGTTCGGTAACAATCACATCGACTTCATGGTTTGTATGGTCAACATGCGTGACGAAAGGAACGATCGCTGAAATATTGCCATCTTTAGCTGTGGATTGTGTAACGAAGATCGTAATACGTGCGTTACGAGCAAAGTCTGCAGAACCACCAATACCGTTCATAACATGTGTTCCACTAACGTGTGTGGAGTTGACGTTCCCGTAGATATCGACTTCAAGCGCGGTGTTAAATGCGATAACGCCAAGACGACGCACGATTTCAGGATGGTTAGTGATCTCTTGTGGACGGAAAAGAATTTTATCTTTGTATTTCGCAAGGTCTGACGCCAAGTTATCTACACGCTTTTTAGAGAGTGAGAATGCCGTTGCAACCGCAAAATCAACAACACCGGCATCAATTAAGTCAAAAATCCCATCTTGGAGAACTTCTGAAGAAACTGTTAAGTTTTTGAAACGATCTGATTTTGCCATGCCGCTGAGAACGGCGTTCGCAACAGAACCCACTCCAGATTGAAGCGGTGCAAGGTTTGGACCTAAACGACCGGTATCAACTTCATTGCCAAGGAATGCAAGAAGGTTATCTGCAATGGCTTGTGTTTCTTCGTTTGGTTCAAAAAGCGGTGATGGAATATCTGGGCGATCTGAGAGAATCACGCCACGAACTTTTGCGGGATCAACTTTGATACCAATGGTGCCAATACGTTTACTTAAATCGTCATAAACAGGAATCGCTTCACGGTTATCGCCTTGATCTCTCGGCATGTAGATATCGTGGATACCTTCATAGCTTTCTGGCGTACTAGTGTTGAGTTCAATAATCACATGATCTGCTTTTTCGATGAAGATCGGAGAGTTACCCACAGAACCTGTAGGAATCACTAAACCATCTTCCGTAATGGCTGCGGCTTCAATAATCGCATAATCCACTTTCCCAAGATTTCCTTGACGAAGAGTTTCTGCAGTATGTGAAAGATGTTGGTCGATATATTTAATTTCGCCGGCATTAATTTTTTTACGCATCACTGCGTTACCTTGATAAGGCACACGAAGATTAATGATATCCGCTTCTGCCATTGCTTGGTCAGCATCAGGACCTAATGATGCGCCGGTGAAGAGGTTAACTTTGAACTTCTCTGCTTTTCCACGTTCCGCAAGTGCGCGAGGGAATACTTTAGGTTCTCCAAAAAGGGTAAATCCACTCATGCCGAGCGTCATACCATCTTCAATCCAAGATGCAGCTTCTTCAGCAGAAACAATCTTGTCGAGAAACGCCTTATGGCGAATTTTTTTACTTAAATCTGCGCTCATAATATCTATCCTTTATTGTTTAATTATCTATTTTTTATAAAATTACTTGTCATAAGTATAAGATCCCTCTATGTTAAGGGGTTATTTTTATATCTAGACGACGAAATTTGATTCCCTCTAATATAGGCAGATAATCATGAATACTTCAAGTAATAAAGTCTTTACAGAACCCTGAAATCTACTATTTATCGGTAGTCAATAATATTTGTGAAATTTATGTGAAACAGCAATTATTAAAAATTTACAATTTATATTTAATTGATTTTATTAAATATATTCTTCGAAGAAGGGTTTTTGCTTGTTAATATATGGTGCCGGTTATTTTTTATAGTATACTTGCGACCTTATTAAGAAAATCAACACTTATAGTTTTGTGGAATGACACAAGAAATCGTTTGGAATTACGAATAGTAAAAAATGTAATTACAAAATTCTTTAGAGAGATTTTATGTCAAAATTTTATGTTACCTGTGCCCAAGGTCTTGCCCCTTATGTTAAAAATGAGCTAAACGCTATCGGGATAGATGCCAAAGAGAGTGGAACAGGTGTGACGTTCAGCGGAGAGTTTAAAGATGCTTACAATGCATGTCTTTGGATTCGCTGTGGTTCACGAGTACTTTTAGAGCTTAAAGAGGGGAAATATACCTCTTTAGATCAGTTATATAATGAGTTGTCGCTGTTTTCATGGTCGGCACATCTTCGTGAAACCGATACGTTTTCAACCAAAGTAACTGCTCGTCGAGCAGGGAATATTCATACGCATTTTGCGGCGCTTCGTGTTAAAGATGCGATCGTTGATTACTTCAATGAATTAATGGGGACGCGTCCTAATGTCGACGTGGATGATCCAGATGTTCGTTTTTACGTGCATATTTTTGAAGATCGTTACACGCTCTATTTAGATATGAGTGGAGAACCACTTCATAAGCGTGGTTTTAGAAGCGAGCAAGGTGCCGCGCCGATTAAAGAAAACTTAGCGGCAGCACTGCTTTATCGTTCTAATTGGCCAGAAAAAGCTGCAAATCATGAACACTTTATTGATCCGCTTTGTGGTGCCGGCACGATCTTAATTGAAGCGGCGCTTATGGCGCGAGATATTGCTCCAGGATTATATCGTAATGATTTTGGGTTTATGCGTTGGCGTTTATTCAAAAAAGCGGAATGGGATGAGTGTTATCTCGAAGCTAAAAGAAGAGCTGCTGAAGGTGAAGCCCGTTATCAAGGACAGTTAGTTGGGATTGAGCGAAGCTCAATGATGATCGGGATTACAAAGTCAAATGCTGATAGAGCCCGTGTTTTAAAGAATATGGTCTTTAAACACATGAGCTTCCAAGATTATGTCCGTGATGAAGCGATGGAGCGCGGCTTAATTGTCACGAATCCGCCTTATGGTGAGCGATTAGGTGAGAAATCACAGTTGATGAATACCTATATGGATTTGGGTGATTTCCTACGAAATTATGAAGGTTTTGAAGCTGGGGTGATCACATCGGACCCTGATCTTGGTCGTGTCATGGGAATTCGTGCTCGTAAGATTAATAAGTTCTGGAACGGCGCTTTAGATTGTATCTATCTGCAATTTCAAATCGAGGCAACATTTTTTGTTGATCGTGAAAAAGCAAATGAGAATGATCAACGCATGGCACTTGAAGAGTTGGTTGCGGATGGCGGCGATGCTTTCATGAATCGACTCGCAAAAAACTATAAGCATTTATCACGTTGGGCGAGTCGTCAGAATATTGAAGCATATCGTGTTTATGATGCGGATATTCCAGAGTTTAATGTGGCAATTGATCTCTATAAAGATAAAATTGTCATCTATGAATATGAAGCGCCATCTTCGGTGAGTCGAGAGCTGGCAGAAAAACGTTTTAATAAGATTACGCAAATAGTTCCTCATGTTTTTGACGATATTTCAGTGGCAGATATTCATATTAAACAGCGAGCAAGACAGCGTGGTCGAGCACAATATGAGCGTCATTCTGAAGAAGATGGTGCGCTTTTTGAAGTGCAAGAAGGGGATGCGAAGCTATTAGTGAATCTTACCGATTATCTAGATACAGGATTATTCCTAGATCATCGTGAAGTACGTTTTCGTATTGGGCGTGATGCGAAACGTAAACGTTTCTTAAATCTTTTCTGCTACACCGGCAGTGCCTCAGTGCATGCGGCAAATGGGGGAGCGAGTGAAACGTTATCTGTAGATTTATCACGTACCTATTTAAGTTGGGCCGATAAAAATTTGGCGCTTAACGGTCATTTCGACGGTCATGAACTTGTTCAGGCCGATGTGCTTGAGTGGTTGAAGGGGCGTGTTGAGAAAATGCGTAATAAGCCACTTTTGACAAGAGATGAGGATAAGTTTGAACTTATCTTTATGGATCCTCCAACATTTTCAAATTCAAAGAAGATGGAAGGGATTTTGGATATTCAGAGAGATCATTCACAATTAATCACAGATGCCATGCGGTTATTAATGAGAGATGGTGAATTGCTGTTCTCGACGAATCTTAGGGGTTTTAAAATAGAGCAAGAGCTTTTAGATCTGTTTGATATTAAAGATATTTCTAGAGTGACACTTCCGGAAGACTTTAAGAGAAACCCTAAAATAAGACAATGTTTTTCAATAAAACACAAATAAGATATTTATAATTATTATTATAATGTATATAATATAAGTGATAGGAAGAGGTCATTAATTAAAAGTGACCATTAATGTTAAAAAATCATTTTATTGAATGGAGACAAAAAGTGATGAAAGAGTTAAATTTAAATGGATTAACAATTGATAAGATGGAAAATCTTATTACTGAATTAAGTCAAGAAATCGAAAGCCGTCGTGCGGCAGAAGCTGAGCAAGTTCGTAAAGAAATTGAGAAGCTTTTGGATCACTCAGGTCTTTCTTTCCACGATGTATTTAAAGACAAAGTGGGCCGTAAAGGTCGTAAAGTACCAATGAAATATGGTAACCCAGAAAACCCAGAACAACTCTGGAGTGGCCGTGGGAAAATGCCTTTATGGATGAAAGACAAAGTAGAAGCTGGCGCGAAGAAAGAAGATTTCTTGTTATCTGAAGAAGCAGCTAAATAAGAGATCGGCATTTTTGCGGATTGAGTGATATAACATTGCTATTATCATAGATGTGCAGGGAATATTGTCTTTATGAAGGCAATGAGTCACTTTCAAGCAGTTGGAAGTCCCATTTTATAGATAAGGGACGATAAATAGCTTGATGATGACTGGTAATAGCAAGAGTTTGTATGCTGAGATCTGCTAAGAGGTTATGCGGTAAATAGAGGGCAATGGAGTTAAGAGCTTCTGTGTCTGCAACAGATAAAGTTGTTAGTAGAAGTGTGCCTTTATTTAGATCTCCACTCATTGTGGAGCGCTTCGGGTTTAAGCATAAGGTGTTTAAACCCTGCAAACCTCGGCCATCAGCTTTTAAATAAGCTTCTTTTGCCGACCATAATAAAAAGAAACGAATCATCTCATCATTGTTCAATGGGGGATGATTTTTTATTTGAGAAAATTCCCTTATATCTATACTTTGATCATGACTTTCAGATTGTAATATCCATTGGGTTTCTGGGGTTGTAAAAGTTCTTTGTAACAACCCTAAAAAATTCCGGCGTGGAATGATTGCCTCAATATCAATACCGAGAGTGGTTGTTTGAGAAGAGATGATTAACCCAATAAAATTCTGAGAGTGCGTGAGATTAAATGCAATATTAGATGATTCAAAACAGGGCTTTTGATGTTGGTTATAGCTGATTTTTGGGAGCTCTGAAATATTATAGTACGTCTTTAATGTCTGTAACAAAAGCGCACGGCTCAGTAAAAAGCTCGTGCGTTTTTTGTCGCCGAGATCTTCGTTCCAAAATTGAGGATAGTGAGTTTTCGCCCACTCAATATTCTCCTCATTGATAGAAAGTAAGATGCAGTACGTTTGGCTCATTGCTTATGGTGATTCCAAAACAGTTCTGGTGTATCTGTCACTTTCGCGATCATTCTTGCCGTAATGAAGAAATAGTCAGAGAGACGATTGAGGTATTTTAGAGCATGCGGATTCACAGAATCATTGCTGTTGAGCGCCCAGAGCGAACGTTCTGCCTTGCGGCTAATGGCGCGAATATAATGTGTTTTTGCCACTAAGAGTGATCCGCCGGGAAGGATAAATTCTTTTAACGGTGGTAATAGCTCATTATAGATTGTGAGTTGCTCTTCAATCGTGGTGACCGCTTCTTCTGTCACAAGCGCTGTTCCTGGCATTGAAAGTTCTCCGCCAAGATTAAATAGTTCATGTTGAATATCAGACCATTCGAGGATTAAAGCTTCCAAAATGCTGGCGCCTTGAATTGCCGGGGTTTTGAGCGTTTGCTGAAGCTCTGCAATCCCAATGCCGATGAGGGAGTTGAGTTCATCAATCAGCCCAATGGTTTCAATACGTGGATGATATTTTTCTAGGCGGATATTGCCGGCAATGCCCGTTGTGCCGCTATCTCCTGTTTTTGTCACAATTTTTGATAAACGATTTCCCATTGATATTCCTTTATCGTAAATGATGTCTAATTCTAAGGTAAATAATTTAAAAATAACCCTATGAAAAGGACGAATCCAACCCAGTTATTATGGATAAAAGCTCTGAAACAATTCAATCTATCGTGATCTTTGATCAGTATAATCTGGTAATAAAACAGATTGATGACAATAAATAGTGATAATAAGAAATAAGGCACGAGATTTTCAATTAAAGCGACGATTAGTAATAGCGCAATCATGGCAACTTGTAAGCCAATAATAATGTAGTAATCTTTTTTTCCGAGCAGTGATTCAAACAGGAGCGCCGAGGACTTAATATTAATCGATTTATCATCTTCCCGATCGCTCATCGCATATTCAGTATCGTAGATTAGTGTCCAGCAGATATTGGCAAAAAAGAGGAGATATGCCGTAATCGGGAGCGATCCTTGAATTTCCATAAATGCCATCGGGATACCGAAGGCAAATGCCACACCTAAATGCGCTTGTGGCAGTGAGTGAATGCGTTTCATAAAGGGATATGAGAGCGCAATGAGTAGTGCCGGAATACTTAAGAGAATGGTCTTATAGGAAAGAAACAGCGCCAAAATGCCGGCAATAAGTATAAGGAGCACTAATAACGATAATGCTTCTTTGGTGGTAACCTTTCCGGCAGTTAAAGGCCGATCTTTCGTGCGTTCGACAAACTTATCAATATCTCTGTCGGCAATATCATTAATAACGCAGCCCGCAGAACGCATGATGAAAACGCCGAGCATAAAGATGATGAGGGCTTTTGCCGATGGCAGCCCTTCACTAGCAATCCAGATTCCCCACAATGTTGGCCACATCAGAAGATAGCTTCCTATCGGTTTCTCAACACGCATTAATTGCAGGTAATAGGGAATATTTTGGATTTTTAGCATGATTAAGCTCTTTTATCTGACAGATTCATCGGCAATCACTGATTTCGAAAGCTGGATTCTCGAAATATGAGATTGATGTTGCCTATTCTACTAAAGATTTTTAGGATCGCGGAATTGGTTTTAAATCGGCTTGAAACTATTTGATTAAAGATTCTATTTAAAAGTCTATGTATGGTTGGAGAGAATGGCTACACTCTTTTTAGCAATCATGCGCCAGCAGTTATAAAAGCGCTTTTTAAACCAAAATGACTATAAGATGATGCTCGGCTAATAAGAATGGTTTTCTGATTTTATGAATCTTGTTCCCGCAGTGATTACCGTGATGTTTAAACCGAAATGGCTATCGCTGCGATCGTAGTTTTAGGCGGAATATGGTAGAGTGTTTTGCAATGATTTTTATATTTTAATGCTTTCAGTTACTTCTAGAGAATCCTCATGACCGACACGAATCTTCCGATATCAGCTTCTTTAAACTCTTTTAAATTAAGTAGTGCGCTATTAGCTCGATTGGTTGAAAATCATCACTATTCATTAACAGGATCGGTCATTCTGTTTGGGATTCGTGCCGGAAAATTATTGTCGGGAGACTATGGTAAATGGCTGACAGACGTTGAAATTGGAGAAAATCCTCTAGATGGCGAAAATCTTCACTGTTTATTAGGATTGTGGAATTTAACCACGCATAAGATTGCACTATTCCCGGCATCTACAGTTCCCAATGCTTATTGGCAAGCGCAGCAAATCACAGCGCCAGAGAAGAAGATCGCCAATTGCTTAGGAGTGGGTGCCTATCGTTATATTGTCGGCGCACATGAGCCGGAAGGTCGTGATTTTGAAGAAGGCGCGTTTCGTTTAAGTCGTTTGCAGCCAGTATTGGCATGGCGTTTTTATCAAGAAAATCATGGCTATCAATTCGCGAAGGGAGTACCGACGTTATCGGTGGTGAATGATCATATTCATAGCGCTCAATCGACGACAAAGCCTAAAGGCTTGAGCTTTTCATCCGCAGGTTGCCAGGTGATTGCCGGCGATCATACGCCGCCGAATATGCCGGCAGGATTTTATCAAACCTTTCGGGTTTTAGCTGGGCAATCTGCCATGCCATCGCCGCTGGAAGTCGGACTGGAATATCGTTATCTATTAGCGACTGTACAAGATTTATCAGCGATTGCCGCAGGAGTACAGGAGGTTCGCTTACAGCAAGGTTCAACTGGAATGTCAGTGCGTTTATTACAAGAAGCCTTAATAGCAAGCGGTGATTTGAACGAAGATTTTATTGATAAAGGTTATTTCAATGGTTACACCGCCGAAGCGCTCTATGCTTTCCAGAAGCGAGAAGGGCTGGTAGCTAATGGCTTGGCGACGTTGAAAGATCTTAAAAAGCTCGGTGTTTCAATGGAGTGCTATTAAGTGATGTGATGCTGGTGCTCATACAAACTAACAATGTATGAGCCTTTGGAAAAATTCTCGCATTTCATCGAAAAGTATTAATAAAAATGTGGCTTTGAGGATTTTTTTAATATGAATCAAACATTTTTATCTCAAATCAATGCTGGAATGCATAGAACGTGTCATGATGTCTTGAAAACGTGATATGCCACAAAATATCTCTTAAATGATGATGCTGACAGATAGGCGAAAATAGGAAGATCTAGAATATAGATCTTTTTTTGGTGGGTTTACGGAGCTAATTTGCTGTTTTTATCGCGATATTATTTAATAATATCGTAAGGTAATAAATCCATATGACTAGATCAATATAAATAGATTGATATTGATCTAGTTGATGTCGATAGTGGCGATTCACAGCAAGAGATAAAAATCATCATGAGTATTCTGATAGCAGGATTCTCGATGCCGATAGATTGAATGAAATTGAGGTAAGGATGAAGAGAATGAGATGGTTTTGGAATATTCCTTTTGTGCAGATGATGCAGGGATATAATCTTTCCAAATTACAACAAGACTTAATGGGCGGTTTAACCGTCGGCATGATTGCGGTGCCGTTATCAATGGCGCTTGCGATTAATACCGGTGTTGCGCCGCAATATGGCTTATATACATCGATTGTTGCGGGCTTTTTTATTGCGATGTGTGGCGGAGCAAGATTTAATATCTCTGGCCCAACAGCGGCATTTATCGTGATATTGCAGCCGATTACCAGCCAATATGGTTTAACGGGATTAATTCTTGCCACAAGTATGGCCGGTGTGATTTTGATGTTGATGGGGATTTTAAGGATCGGGAAGATGATCCATTATGTGCCTTATCCGGTGACGGCGGGATTTAGTACCGGCATTGCAATTGTGATTGCGATGACGCAGATCCCCGATCTTTTAGGAATTAATGATGCGGTGCAAGCAGATGGTTTTATTGCGCGAATTGCTGGCATTGGGCAGATGATTCCCCAAGTTTCTTGGGTAGATTTGGGGCTGGCGTTATTTACATTATTAGGACTCATTTTCTTACCGAAAGTATTTAGTCGAATGCCGCCGCATTTGATTGTATTGGGAGCGAGTGCGCTGTTAGGGCTTTTCTTAGCACGATCAGGCTTTGAGTTTCGCACTATTCAATCTGTCTTTAGCTATGAATATCGAGGGGAAATATTACAAGGAATCCCCAATTTTTTACCGAAATTTCAATTGCCGTGGATTGATGAGCGTGGTGAAAGTATTTTAACCTTTCAACTCTTTAGAGATCTATTGCCGAGCGCTTTTGTGATCGCGATTTTAGGTGCGATTGAATCGTTGCTCTGTTCTGTCGTTGCTGATGGTATGAAGAATACGCGGCACAATCCTAATGCCGAGTTAGTCGGACAAGGTGTGGGAAATATTATTGCCCCTTGTTTTGGCGGTTTTGCGGCAACGGCAGCACTTGCAAGAACTGCGGCGAATATTCGTGCCGGTGGAAACACGCCAGTTGCCGGCATGATTCATGCATTATTTGTCTTATTAACGTTACTCTTTTTCGCCAAGTATTTAGGTTATTTGCCGATGGCAAGTTTAGGTGCGATGTTATTGATGGTTGCTTGGAGTATGGCGGATGTGCCGTACTTTAAGGAAACCGTAAAAATGGCTCCTAGAGAGGATTTGGCTGTGCTATTTATCTGTTTGATCTTAACCGTTGTGTTTGACATGGTTGTCGCAGTTGCAGTGGGAATGGTGTTATCGAGCTTCCTATTTATGGCACGAATGTCCGCCTTTACGGAAACTGAATTTTTAATGGATGATGAGCCAGAAACCGATATTGCGGATGAGGGGATTGAAGATGAGTTATCGGCAGAACTGAAGGAATCTGCACCATTAATTTTGCATTATGAGATTCGCGGACCATTCTTCTTTGGTCCGGCGCGTAAAACGATTGAATCGTTAGATCGGTTACCCTATTTAGATCAACGTATTGAAGTGATGATTATCCATCTTGATAAAGTCCCGATGATTGATTTAACTGGATTAATTGCATTTAAAACGATGTTGGATCGTCTGGATAAGAAAGAGATTCAGATTGTATTGTCAGGATTGAATAATGAGACGAAAGCGGTTTTAGGCAAAGCAGGATTATCGCCGAAGAAACGAGAAGGATTACATTGGGCAAAAGATCGATTGGATGCTGAAGAAATTGCGCAGTCAATCTGTTCTGAGTGTCAAAATAGTGTGCATTGATTTATGATGATTTTAAAAGTATCAGGTGTTGTTACATGAGACGACATTAGATCTTTAATACCGAGTTAAATATGTCTTTTTAAGCTGTTTCATGGGGAGAATGTTTGCAGGATTGTATAAATCTCGTGCCAGTAACTGTGAAAGCTCTTTCGTATTGAAATAAGTATAGATAGAGAGACATAGAGAGTTCTTTAAGAATTCTGTAACAGACAACATTCAAAGAGCCGATATTGCTAGATAGTATCGGCTTTTTCATTGAAAAATTGGCGTGTTTTGAGGAGTTTTTTGTTAAGAAAGATGCGTGATATGTTCTTTCTCTTCCGGTTCTAATTGATGGATTTCATCAATAATGGAGCAGTTATCCGCATGGTGATTTTGTTCACAACGTGCTTGGATATTACTGAGCTCTTTTTTGAGTGTCGTGAGTTCTTGAATACGCTGGTCGATGTGAAAGAGATGATCTTGGATAATTTCATTAATCGGTGTGCAGCTGCTATCGCCGTTTTCGGTCGCATGAATGATCTGCCGAATCTCTTCTAAACTCATATCAAAGGCGCGGCAATTACGAATCAGAAGTAAGCGCTTAAGATGTCGTTCTCGATAGATACGATAATTATTTTCTGCACGTTCTGGCGCTTCAATTAAAGTCTCTTTTTCATAATAACGAATGGTTTCAACGGGTACTTTACTCATTGTTGCAAGTTCACCAATCTTGTAAGCCCTGTTGTTTGCGAGATTTATCGGGTTATTCGTCATGATCATTGCTCCTTTTTGACTTAATGCTTGACCCTATAGTAGCTATAGGGTGTTTAATGAGCATAACATAGATCTAATTGAGAGCCGTTGTCATTTTAAGGATTTGGCTGTGCTGCTAAATCTTCGAAATATAAGGCTCTTAAAATCCCATATTGGGCAATAAAAGGAGAGATGAAATGAGTTTGAATCTCGATAAAAATACGATAAAAACAGATGATGAAGCAGCTGATCAATGCTGTTCTAAGGTTGATAATCGCAGCGATGTTGCGCAAGCTCCACACGATCACGATCACGATCACGATCACGATCATGGACATTCTCACGAGGGTGATAGTTGTTGTGCATTGCCGGAAGAGGATCATGATGCAAAGAAGAGCGATGTTCCGGCAGGATATACGCAAGATATTCTCTATATTA
>DXHP01000217.1 GCA_019113305.1 Candidatus Ignatzschineria merdigallinarum
TCTATATATTCAATAGAAGGCTTCTCACAAAGGATTATTAGACAACTCTAATCTCTCTGACATTTATTAAGTCATCAATGCATCGCTTTAACTTACTACTAAGAGTTACTCATTACCGGCAATTACTGTAATCTCGAATCCTTCACCAGACACAATGCTTCCCGCTGTGATTTTTGCTGTCTTACGAAGCTCTACTTCACCATTTACAAGAATTATTCCATCAGCAATCATCATCTTTGCTCTACCGCCTGTTTCAGCAATTCCAGTCATCTTTAATAAATCATTGAGCGCAATATGCGGATGCCCTTCTAAGAAGAAGTTCTCTTGCATTACATTATTCATACTAAACCTTTCTCTGTTCGTGAGGCTGAATTAATCAACCATAAGCCACTATTCTACCCCAATGCCTTAACTTTTAAAGGAACTTTTAACTCCAATGGTTTAAAACTGATTTCACTATAGATATATAAAAAAGCCGACGCATTCCTCAGAATCATCGGCTTTTTCATATTGAAATACCACAATGAATCGTTCACAAGAAATATTTCACCAAGTTTTGATGCGAGTTTAGATCCGATCTAGCATCTCATTCTCTGCTAAAACGCGTAGCGCATAAACATCATTAACCTTCACCAATCCATGAATTTCGAAATTGGTATCTGACAAAATCAACTTCGCTAAATAATCTAATACAGCTTCATCAATAATCTGTGCCGGCACTAATACAGGAATCCCTGGCGGATAAGGCACAATCTGATCACAACTGACGCGGCCAATCAATGCTTTATTGGGTTTTCCTGCTTTTACCACAGGAATATGCGTTCCCCCATAATAGAAAGCATCTCGCGGCAATCCCGCTAAGCTCGTAAACTGCGGAATTTTAATCGATGCTTTTTTCGGCTGACGTTTTCGTTTTGGCAAGGTTTCTGATAACGTCGTCAACGCATGAATCAGGCGCATCATCTTATTCGCCGTTGCGCCAATCGTCACCAAGACCGTAATCGTTGCAAACGTGGATTTCTCCACTTGGATATCAAACTGATCAAAGAGAATCTGCTGAATCTCTTCCCCAGAATGATTCGTTGCCCGCACATCGATCGTTACTTTCGTTGGATCTAAACGAATATTGTCGTGCTTCAAAGATGCCGGCAATAACTCTTCCAAACTTAATACACGAAACAGCTCTGTCTCATTAATTTTTTCATGCAGCGTCGCCACAATACTGAGCACTTTCTCAAGTAGAGAATAACCTTCCATACTCATCTGCTGCCGTGCCACATCAAGGCTCGCAATAATACTATATTGAGGACTTGTTGAAGCGTGCATATTGAAAGTTTCTCGCAAAATATGCGGGTTATGATCAGGATCGTTCACATGTACCATGCTCGCTTGAGAGAATGCCGAGAGCGTTTTATGCGTACTTTGTGTGACATAATCCGCGCCAAGCTCTAACGCTGTTGGTCGAAATATTGGATGAAAGCGTGCAAAACCATACCATGCTTCATCAATAATCACTTTAATCCCATGCTGATGCGCGGCTTCAATGATCGACGCTAAATCATAAATCAAACCATCATAAGTAGGATTAGTAAGAATGAGCGCTTTAGCTGTGGGATTTGCTTCAATAGCGGCTAATATTGTTGCCCTTGGAACGGATGCAAAAATGCCAAGCTCTTCATTCACACTACTATTGAGATAGATCGGTTTCGCACCTGAAAGAATCACACCATGATGCACAGACTTATGGCAGTTTCGATCAAGCAGTAAGATATCTCCCGGCGTTAGGACACTTTGCAAAATGACTTTATTTGCCGTTGAAGAACCATTCGTTGCAAAATAGGTCTGTTTCGCACCAAAGGCTTCCGCCGATAAATCCTGTGCTTCTGCAATCACGCCTTCCGGATGCAGTAGAGAATCTAGACTCTGCACAGAAACCGACAGATCCGCTTGCCACATACTTTGCCCAACAAAGTGATAAAAATCCGTGCCCCAAGCACTGTAACGTAGCGAATTCCCATTAGAATGCCCCGGCGTGTGCCACGAATCAGGTTGCGTTTGTACATATTCTCTAAGCGCACTAAAAAATGGCGTAGAAGCTCGCTTCACCAAATCCTGACACACTTTTTCTAACAACTGCGCCGGAGAGTAACTCGCCAATGGACAATCAGTAATTCGCGCCGGAACAGGGTTTGGCTTATCCGCTTTATGCCACCAATAAGCATCGAGCTCTAAACGCCAATCGCCTTCAACGATAGGGACTAAATCTTTAATATGTGATTTATTCAATAGATGCCCGACAAAAATCACGGCATGAATATTTGGATCTAAAATATATTCTGGAAACTGCTCAAAGCTACAATTCTCAAATGCCACCATTAATGGTGCGGCAACCAACATTTGATTCTTAATCGTACTTTTACCCTCTTTTGAAACAATTAACACTGTGCATAATGAACTCATCGCTTATCCTTTCTTTTTGTCATGCTTAATATGGTTATATGTAATATCGGCGCATAAGATGATTAAAAATCATCTCGAACCATCTACCTCCAAAACTTTTACGATCTTAAATACTCTCTAAAAACATATCATTCATCATACACTTTCTGCAGATCCCACATATAGAATTCCATGATAAAACAGTCTACTTCATAAAAACTTCAAAGTAGTCTCTTCTGCCAACTCCACAAAAGCATGCAAGTAATCAATTTCACTATCACCATCTCGCATGCCGAGAAATATCTGCTTCGCAATCCCTTCTACGCCAAGCTTTATCGGTATAATCTCTAATTTTTTTGCATACTCCTCCACAAGCCAACGTGGCAACGCCGCAACACCTCTTCTACTTTCGACCATTTGCAGCATAATATCAGTGGTTTCAATAACTTTATGTTGTTTAGGAGAGATGCCTGCCGGCAGCATAAATTGGTTATAAATATCTAATCGTTCTATCTCAACGGGATAACTAATTAATGTTTCTGCAGTCATGTCTTCTGGCACAATATAATCGGCATTGGCAAGCGGATGATCTTTCGCAACTACTAATACTTGTTCATAATCAAATACTGGAATAAACCGTAATCCCGGCTTATAGAGGGGATCTGGCGTCACTAAAATATCAATTTCGTAACCAAATAACGCGCCAATTCCCCCAAACTGGAATTTCTGTTTCACATCCACATCCACATCTGGCCAAGCAGAAAGATAAGGCGAAACCACTTTTAACAACCATTGATAACAAGGATGGCATTCCATGCCAATCCGCAAACTTCCTCGCTCTCCTTGCGAAAATTGAAATAATCGCTCTTCTGCCAAATCTAATTGTGGCAATACACGATTAGCGACTGACAACAGATATCGCCCCGATTGTGTCAGCTGTAAATTCCGTCCTTCTCGCCGCCAAATTTCTGTACCTAACTGCTGCTCTAGCTTTTTCATACTATGACTTAATGCCGATTGCGTCACGTGTAATACATTGGCTGCAGCCGTTAGAGAACCTTGCTTCTCAACCTGCTGCACAATACTTAAATGAATTCGTTCTAACATCGCTATTTTCTCTCATCTCAAACAATAAACCTGCAACACAATCTCTCTTCATAAATATGGAATTTCATGGAGATGGAGTCTCATGGAGATGGAGTCTCATGAATATGAAATATTGAAACAGGATCTTTAAAGATAACAACACAACAACCTATGAGATATATTCATGTATTGTTGAATTAATTCCATTTTACTTCATAAGTATGCTTTCCTACAATGATCGAACGTCTTATAAAGACGATACTAATAAAGTTTAAGGCTAACCATTATGTCTAAGCCTCTCAAAACCTTACCACGCGAACCATTTTATCCATTTCAAAGCCGATTATTTTTCGGCTCTGTATGACACTTAGGCAAAATTACCATGAATAACGAGTTAAATTTTAATATTAAGAGCATCATTTTTGACGAAAACTATCATCCTGCAGATAGCACGCGTCTCACTACCAATTTTGCGAACTTGGCACGAGGAGAGAGCCGCCAAGAGAATCTTCGCAATACCTTAAATATGATTAATAATCGTTTCAATGCGTTAGCACATTGGGATAATCCACAGGGAAACCGCTATTCTGTAGAGCTTGAAATTATCTCCGCAGATCTCAATATTGTCGGATCAGAAACGACGTTCCCATCCATTGAAATCCTCAAAACATCAATCCTCGATCAT
>DXHP01000022.1 GCA_019113305.1 Candidatus Ignatzschineria merdigallinarum
CTTTTAAAGGCGAATCAAGCTATTTTAGATACAGAGTTTTTTGAGATTCAAGAAGCGAAGAATGTTGCGATTAGTCGGTTAACATTTACGGAAGAGGAACAGCTAGCGCTTGATGAGCGAATTAGTAATACAACGGTACGTTTGCAGGAAGCAAATACGAAACTCTTGCGTGAACAATCTCAGTTACTATTATTGCCGGATGAAACTGTAGAAGATCAAGCGGTTGCACGTTTGCGAAATCAACGTGTGGCAAAAGAGAAGATTAATGTTGCGATTTTAGAAGCGCGTTTGGATATGTATGAAAATGAGCGCGATATTTTGTTGTTGTTATCGCAAGAAGAATCGGTCGATGTAGAGCGGATTCAGAAAAACTATTCAGAGCGTCAGCGAATGTTGCAAGATATTACGCTGAAAGCGAAAGATTGGTTTAATCAAAATGAAGTCGAGCGCGGCAGTACGAATGCGTTATTAGCAGATATTGAGATGCGTGGTGGCATTAATGAAAATAACTTCCTTGCCGGCATTGCGAATGATCGTTTAACCTTGATTCAAGAAACTTCCGTGCTTTTGCAGAAGTTACAAACGGAGATTGCTGATAGTCAGTTTATGGGCAGAATTCTGGAAAATCAGCTATTGCAGTATCAAGGAATTTTACTCAATACGATTAATCGTACGAAAAGTAGTTTGAGTTATGCTTGGCGCAACGTCAAACAGTTGATTCGTATGCCGCTCTTTACTGTTGGTGAAACGCCGATTACGGCATTGAGCTTTGCACAATTTTTGCTGATTGTTTTAGTCTGCTGGTGGATCGCATTTTGGTTACAACGCGTCTTTAATCGTATGGGAAATAAGCGTGGGGATGACAAGTTGCCGGCATATTATCTCGCCGGACGTTTAACTTATTATGCGATTATTCTCTTTGGCTTCCTTTATGGCTTAACGGCTGTCGGTATTGATTTCACCAACTTTGCACTGGTTGCCGGGGCATTAGCGATCGGGCTAGGATTTGGATTACAATCCATTGTGAATAACTTTGTATCGGGATTAATTTTGCTCTTTGAGCGGTCGATTAAAGTTGGTGACTTTATTGAGTTATATGATCAAAAGAACGGTAAAGTACTCTGGGGCGAGGTGAAAGAGATTAACGTTCGCGCCACGATTATTTCGGATAATGATAACGTCGATATCGTCATTCCGAACTCTGAATTCATCAATACGAAGATGCTTAACTGGACGCTCAAAGAGCCGCAACGTCGAATGCGTTACCCTTTTAGAGTGGCATATGGCACGGATAAAGAGTTGGTGCGTGAAGCCGTTTTAGAGCAAGCAGAAGCATTACCGCATACTTTGAAAGGGATTCCAGGACGAAATCCTGCGGTTTGGTTAGTGGATTTTAAAGATCATTATTATGAGTTTGAATTAGTCGTTTGGTTAACCGCTCGCGCCGTAAAACGTCCGAATGGAATTCGTGCGGCCTATATGTGGGCGATTGATACGGCATTACGAGAGAATAATATTGAGATTCCTATTCCGCAAAGAGAGCATCGTTTTAGAGATGGCGCAGTATTGCCGGTGGAGCGTGTTCACCGAGATATTTTACGAGATGATGAACTTGAAGAAGATGCACTGGATGAATTCGATGATGAAAAGAGAAGTTCGGTGTAGATCAGTTATAATATGCCGAAACAATCTGAAAGATAGATAAACGAAACAGCGTAGAATGATGGTTTTAGCTGTTCTGCGTGAGTATTATTGAAAGAATTGAAGATTAAAGAATTAGTCGATAGAGAAACGAGATAAAGAAACGACATGAAAAAGATGACTTTCCAAGAGATGATTTTTACGTTGCAAACCTACTGGGCAGAACAAGGTTGTGCGGTATTACAACCTTATGATATCGAAGTCGGTGCAGGAACATTCCATACGGCAACTTTCCTTCGTGCGCTCGGACCTGAGCCTTGGGCTGCGGCATATGTGCAACCATCACGCCGTCCAACGGATGGTCGCTATGGCGAAAATCCGAACCGCTTGCAACATTACTATCAATTTCAGGTAGCGATTAAAC
This sequence comes from Candidatus Ignatzschineria merdigallinarum, assembly GCA_019113305.1. Classification (GTDB taxonomy): domain Bacteria; phylum Pseudomonadota; class Gammaproteobacteria; order Cardiobacteriales; family Wohlfahrtiimonadaceae; genus Ignatzschineria; species Ignatzschineria merdigallinarum. The sequence goes on from DXHP01000022.1 coordinate 2,066, forward strand.
CGTCTCCTGAAAATATGCAGGAACTCTATCTTGGTTCATTAGAAGCGCTCGGTATTGATACGACGAAACACGATATTCGCTTTGTGGAAGATGATTGGGAATCACCAACCCTCGGCGCGTGGGGATTAGGTTGGGAAGTTTGGTTAAATGGTATGGAAGTGACGCAGTTTACCTATTTCCAACAAGCTGGCGGTTTAGAATGTAAACCAGTTTTGGGTGAGATTACTTACGGACTTGAGCGTTTTGCTATGTATGTGCAAGATGTTGAGAGCGTGTATGACCTTGTATGGTCAGATGGACCTTTTGGCACGATTACTTATGGTGATGTTTTCCATCAAAACGAAGTGGAACAATCCCACTATAACTTCTCTCATGCAGATGTAGAGTTCTTACTGCAATCATTTAACTTCTATGAAAAAGAAGTGACTCGATTATTGGCGGAAAACTTAGCATTACCGGCATATGAAATGGTGCTGAAAGCATCGCATGCCTTTAATTTATTGGATGCGCGTAAAGCAATCTCTGTGACAGAACGTCAAGGTTATATTCTACGAGTCCGTAAAATGGCAGGAATGGTTGCACAAAGTTATTATGAATCCCGTGAAAAATTGGGCTTCCCAATGCTTAATAAAATGCAATAATTTGAAACAAATAGACAGATGATCCGGAATTCGATCATCTGTTTTTGTATGTAGAGTCTTTAGATTAATTAATCAAATTGTCGGATGACAAAAGAGAATGGTAGACAAGATATGGATATGCAGAAATATTTAGATTGTGCTTTGGAAGCTTCAGAAATCGCAAGAAAGTTGATTGCCACAGCTTACGATGAGAATGCCTTCAAAATAGAGATTAAAGCGGACGCAACGCCGGTTACAGAAGTCGATATCGCCGTTGAAAAAGCTATTTACGAGCATATTTCTAAAGCGTTTCCGGACCACGGTTTTTTTGGTGAAGAGAGCGGCCAGAAAAATATGACCTCAGATTTTATCTGGTTGATTGACCCCATTGATGGCACAAAGGCATTTGTAAGAAGACGACCGATGTTTTCATGTCAAATTGCGCTCATGTACAAAGGTGAGATCATTTTAGGTGTTTCAACAGCACCTTGCTTTAATGGCGGTGAGCGTATTTATGCACTGAAAGGTCAAGGCGCATTTATGGAAGGCAAGCAGATCTCTGTGAGTGATATTTCTGAATTATCACAAACCGTTTTCTCTTCAGGGAACTTAAAGCGTTTAACGCAAGATGCTAAGAAATGGGCGAATTACGGTAAGCTCGTTGGGCAAGTAAATTCCACTCGTGGATTTGGAGATTTCTTACAATATCACTTTTTAGCAACGGGAAAATTGGATCTAATCGTCGAATCAGATGTTAATATCCTAGATATTGCGGCATTATCGATTATCGTGAATGAAGCGGGCGGAAAAATGACCGCATTAGATGGTAAAGCGATTGATCTTGATGTGACGACAATCTTAGCGGCAACGCCAGCAATTCATGCTCAGGCATTAGAAATTTTACAGTTTTAAGAATTGAACTTCTCCTAAATTGTGTGAGAACAATAATAAGATCTAAGTTGATTAGATCAAGACAAAAACGCCGTCAATAAACTTTAGTTTGTTGGCGGTATTTATTATGAGTAGATCGTTGAATGAGGATATTGGTGTGAGATTTTTATCAGTAAAAAGATGGTATTTGTTCGGGATTTTAAGTCTGTTGTTGGCGGCATGCGCGCCGCATAATGGAAGGTTGTCACCATCTTATATTTCAGGAGGTCCCTTAACTGAGCGTTTACAGAAGTATGATCTGCAGAAAGGGGATGAGGTTCTCATTCGAATTTTTAAAGAAGAGGCGATGTTAGAACTTTGGATGAAGCCGAAAGGGAAGGATCAATATATTCATTTCTCAAATTATCCGATCTGTAATTTTTCCGGCACTTTAGGACCAAAGATTTATGAAGGTGACCTGCAATCGCCAGAAGGGTTTTATCGTGTTAATAAACAAGCGATGAACCCTTATAGTCGTTTTTATAAATCGTTTAATTTAGGATATCCCAATACCTTTGATCGTTCATTAGGGCGTACAGGAAGTTATTTAATGGTTCATGGAAAGTGCGATTCCGTAGGTTGTTATGCAATGACAGATGCCCAGATTGAAGAGATATATGGATTAGTGGATTTGGCATTAAAAAATGGGCAAGCGTATGTTGAAGTTCAAGCGTATCCGTTTAAGATCGTGCCGGCGCGTTTAGCGCGAGAAAAGCAATCACGGCATTATGAGTTTTGGAGAAATTTGCAAGAAGGTTATGATCAATTTGAAAAATCGCAGAAACCTCTTGATTACAGTGTTCATCGAGGGCGATATCTATTTAACAAGTAGGCTTGTCAATTGCGATGATATCTAGTATCTTATGCTCCTCAACCAAAATTTAGGAAAAGTGGCCGAGTGGTTGAAGGCGCTCGCCTGGAAAGCGGGTATACGTTAGTAGCGTATCGAGGGTTCGAATCCCTCCTTTTCCGCCAAACACATTAACCCTTACCTTTTCGGTAGGGGTTTTTTCTTATTTGAAGTTTATGATTTGAAGTTATCGCGTTATGCGCCTTTTTTTAAGAAAATTGGTCATGATTTCCGGCAAAATCTCCCAGACTTTATAAATATTATTTTTGGATATCCAGTTGGTTTTTAAAAAGAAATTTTATTGCCAATGAAGGGAATTGTAATTTAATTGTCATTTATCGTTGTTATAATGCGCCTGATTTTATTAGGAAATATTTTAACTATAGGAGTTTCTTATCTATGGGAGTCCCGTTACCAATGAGAATATCTGCTTGGAAGATCTTTCTTATTTTCTTAAAGTTAGGTTTTATCTCATTTGGTGGGCCTATTGCACATTTAGGATATTTTCGGGAAGAGTTTGTACATAAAAGACGATGGTTGAGTGACGCAGAATACGCGGATTTAGTGGCGTTGTGCCAGTTTTTGCCAGGACCTGCCAGTAGCCAGGTTGGGATTGCGCTTGGGTTATCGAAGGCAAGATATTTAGGTGCATTGGCAGCTTGGTTAGGATTTACAATGCCATCAGCAATAGCATTAATTTTATTTGCGTTAGGAATGACCTCTGATAGTACGTTTATTTCTGACGGCATTGTGCATGGACTAAAAATTGTAGCTGTTGCTATTGTGGCGCAGGCTATTTGGGGAATGGCAAAAAGCTTATGTCCAGATCGGCATCGCATCATGATCATGTTAATGACGACTTGTTTTATTTTATGGTTACCATCACTATTTTCACAGATGATTGTAATATTTGTTGCTGGAATTGTAGGAATATTACTTTTTAAACCGCCAATAAGTCTATCAAATAATTGTTTTAATATTCCTATATCAGAGAGGTCAGGAGTTGCCGGATTGGTATTGTTTTTCGGTCTATTACTGATTTTACCGTTGATCACAATGATGACTCAAAATCCTACCTGGGGGATGATCGATCTTTTTTATCGTGTAGGCTCACTTGTTTTCGGTGGTGGACATGTTGTTTTACCATTACTGCAAACGGAAGTCGTATCAACAGGAATGGTGAATCAAGATCTGTTTTTAGCCGGATATGGTGCTTCACAGGCAGTGCCGGGACCTTTGTTTACATTCGCTGCATTTTTAGGTGCATCTATGAATGAGATGCCAAATAGTTGGTTAGGTGGAGTTTTGGCATTAATTGCAATCTTTTTACCTTCGTTTTTACTAGTGATCGGTGTTTTGCCTTTTTGGACAAAGCTACAGCAATATGGCTTCATTAAAGCTGCGTTGATGGGAATCAATGCGGCAGTTGTGGGAATATTGTTAGCTGCTTTTTATCAACCTATTTGGACAAGTGCGATTTTTGATGCGGTAGATTTTTCAATTGCTTTAATCGCTTTTGTAGGATTAGTTTTTTGGAAAATACCGCCGTGGTTAATCGTTGTTGTTTGTGGTTTAGCTGGGTTGCTATCCACTGTTTATTAAATATGATAATAATTTCGGTTTAAAAAGATTGGTTACCATTATCGGTCTGAGCTTGGCAAAAGGATATAGATATTCGGTCTAGTGAGGCATTACCTTTTAAACGTTTTTTAATTGGATAATTGCGAATTGATTTCACTATAGCTATTTGAATTTCAATTGATGCGTCAAGCTTTTGGCAGATGATTCACGGAAATTTAACAAAGATTCGATATTTCACGGTATCATCGAGAGATATTTTATAGTACGAGCGCTATTTGTAGAGAGAAGTAATATTTAGGATAGTGCATCTGCTGTCATGATCTACAGTTATTTATCGTGAGAGAAAAGAGTTATTATGATTGGATTGGTGAAGGCTATCGCATTTGGGGTTATTATTTTATTACCGCTGGCAAATCCATTAACGGCGGTCGCGATGTTTCTTGGGCTTGCGGGCGGAATGTCAAAGGAAGAGCGCAATAAAACAGCCGTTCAAAGTGCTCTTTATACGTTAATTATCTTATTAGTCGTCTGGTATGCCGGCAATTATATTATGGAAGCTTTTGGGATCTCTATTGCCGGGCTACGTATTGCGGGAGGATTAATTGTCGCATTCATTGGGTTTACGATGTTATTTCCCCCGGCTAAAGCGGCCGGATCTGCTCCATTAGAATCGGCGCAATCGAGTTCAAGTATTAGTTTTGTGCCATTAGCAATGCCGGCAACTGCAGGGCCAGGAACGATAGCTTTGGTAATGAGTACGGCATCTACTTTACATACGGAACATGATATTTCAGAGCTTGTAATTTTATTAGCGCCTCCTATTGTGGCAATCGTTATTGCGGCGTTATTGTGGTTGAGTCTGCGATTTTCAAATAGCATTATGAAATTACTCGGTCAGAAGGGAATCGGCGCAATTTCACGCTTAATGGGCTTCTTATTAGTATGTATCGGTGTGCAGTTTGTGATTAATGGTGTATTAGAGATTGTGCAGCATTATCACGCTTAAAAGACCGGATATAGAAAGATATTCATATCCGAAATGATGAAAAATCATCTAACGATGATCTGTAATAGATCATTAGATATTGATGTTACGAGGAACGAATAAGATTCCTCGTTTGTTTTATCTTACATAAATAATCCCCATTTAAAATGGGAAAATAACTTGATTTTTATAATCAATATTTAGGGTTAATGGGTTATTTTTTTTCATCATCTTTTGATTTATAAAACCAAAAATAGCGGCTATTAGAATCTGAGAATTGATGAATTTGATTGGCTAACAATGCAGAAAGACCTTTTGCCGGTTTCGGCTCTTTAGTTTCCGTGTTAGAAACGGGAGATTGAGACGTGATGTTCTCGAGATCGTTGGCTTGGCTTCTGGAAACTGCCATAATAGCAGCCTTTTTCGCATTATCCCCATTTCTAAATTCTGTGAGTAATAAGCGCTCGAGATCTGACATTTTTTCTTGATGAAATTCCCCTGTCAGAATATAGACAATATCAAATCCGTTATTTGCTAAATTTTGCAAATAATTTAAGTCAGGAGAGCTATCTCCCTTTTCATAGTTAAATTGAGCCCTTGGGCTGACCTTCGCAATTTTGGCAAATTCTGCTTGCGTTAAGGAAGCTTGTTGTCTCAGAAATTTAATTCTTGTCCCGTAATCGATCATATATTTTAAGCACTTAAGAAAGACTTGAAAGGAAAGAATACCTTAAATATGGCGAGTTATCCAAACCTTTAAAGATTGATTAAAATCCTGTTAAGCATATATTTTCTGAAATAATTTTGACTTCGCAGTATTCTGCGAATATTATTTTTTCTTAACACTTAAGATTCGAATTAAGTGAGTGATCTTTGACGTTTTTTTCAAAAGAGTTTTTTTGAGCAAAATTACGGTCAAAAATTTTAAAGTCATTAAAAATTATTCAATAATTGAAAGCCGAGGAGAGTATGAGTTCTATCGCTATGGAGCTCCCGCAAGGGATTGCCCAAAAGAAAAAGCCTAAAATCTATCAAATATTATATGTGCAGGTTATTTTTGCCATCATTGTGGGGATTTTGTTAGGTCACTTTTATCCAGAAGTTGGGGAAAGTTTGCGCCCATTAGGAGAAGCATTTATAAAGTTAGTCAAAATGATTATTGCGCCAGTCATATTTATTACGGTTTCTACCGGCATTGGTGGCATGAATAATATGAAAACAGTAGGGCGCGTCACTGGAAAAGCGATGATCTATTTTTTAACTTTTTCCACAATCGCTTTGATTATTGGGATGATTGTCGCCAACGTAGTTCAGCCAGGTGCCGGCATGAATATTGACCCATCGACATTAGGCGGTACTGATATTGTTGCTGATTATGTCGAGAAAGCAAAAGATAGTTCCATTACCCAATTCCTCATGAATATTTTGCCTACAACATTAGTGAGCCCATTAGTAGGTGATAATATCCTTCAGGTACTTTTTGTAGCAGTCCTCTTTGGAATTGCCTTAGCGAGTACGGGTAGTAAAGGGGAGCCGATCTTAAATATCCTCAATCAACTTGCCGAACCTATTTTTAAAATTGTTTCGATGTTGATGAAGTTTGCTCCTATTGGTGCTTTTGGAGCCATGGCTTTTACCATTGGGAAGTATGGTATTGGTTCAGTGATTAACTTGGCATTTTTGGTAGCGACCTTTTATTTAACCTCTATTTTGTTTGTAGTTGTTGTTTTAGGTGCTGTCGCACGTTATAACGGTTTCTCAATTTTAAAGTTAATGCGTTATATCAAAGAGGAGCTTTTTTTAGTATTAGGAACGAGCTCTTCTGAGGCGGCATTACCCACATTAATGCAAAAAATGGAGCGGGCAGGTTGTGATAAATCAGTGGTAGGATTGGTGATTCCGACAGGATATTCTTTTAACTTGGATGGCACAAATATCTATATGACAATGGCAGCGTTATTTATTGCACAAGCCTGTGGTGTCGATTTAACGATAGGGCAGCAGATATTATTGTTATTAGTTGCGATGCTAAGTTCTAAGGGCGCTGCCGGTGTCACGGGAGCGGGTTTCATCACACTAGCCGCAACTCTATCGGTTGTTCCATCTGTACCAATAGAAGGGATGGCACTGATTTTAGGTATTGATCGCTTTATGTCAGAGTGCAGAGCATTGACTAATTTAGCCGGTAATGCTTGTGCGACGATCGTGGTTGCGAAATGGGACAATGCCCTAGACAAAGAGCAGTTAAATGCCGCTTTAGATGGGAAAGTTTCTGAAACAGAAGTATTAGAAACAGTGCTTTAGAATTAACAGCTAAATCGATATTTGATAGTGCCACAAATTGATGCGGTATAGGACTCTAAAAGCAGTGCTTTTAAGGTCCTTTTTATTTGTTATATTGCGTGGCATTATCACGATTTTAGAGGAAAGATCTGGTGGATTAAAAATCATTGCATTTATCTAAAAAAATAAGGTAGGCTATGGAGTCAAGTTTATTTAATGTCTAAGAGAGGATTCAGCCGTGGCGACAAAAGTTGGGATTGTTGGTATTAGTGGACGAATGGGGCAAGTGCTCAGCCAAGAGATTTCAAAAAAAGCAGGTTTTGCGCTCGGTGTTTCTTATAGTAAGGAAGTTGCCGGTACGATATCACTGACAGACTTATTTATCGATAATGATATTGTGGTGGATTTTTCGAATGCCGCATTAGTTGAATCGGTATTAGATGCTGCACTTTTAAATCCAAAGCCTCTTATTATTTGTACAACAGGCTGGGATCGCGAAGTATTGGATTCTAAAATTGTGGAACTCTCGCAAAAAGTGCCAGTTATTTTAGCTACTAATACAAGTATTGGTGCCGCGATTCAACGCTATATCGTAAAGGTGGTTGCAAAAGCTTTAGGGGAGGATTTTGATGTAGATCTTCATGAAAAACATCATCGATTTAAGGTTGATAGTCCCTCTGGAACAGCCATGACATTACTGGAAGATATCCAAATGGCTAAAAAGGCAGCTTTTGATAAAGATTTTACAACGTATACCGTTGGTCATGGTGCTCGAGAAGAGAATCTTATCGGTGTTTCCGTATCTCGTAGTGGCTCAATCGTTGGAGAACATGAGGTAAGTTTCACAAGTCTTGAAGAGCAAATTACAATCAAACATACGGCATTTGACCGAGCCCTTTTTGCAAAAGGGGCTTTGAAAGCTGTGGAGTGGTCTATTCAAGTAGAAAAGCCGGGGCTCTATACAATCTTTGATGTGTTATCTCTTACAGATTAATAAATTTCGTACAATACGTAGTTGGTACTTTTAAGGAAATCTTAAGAAAAAATTAAGATAATGACGGATTGAATAGTCGTTAGCAATCAGCATGAAGGGTAGAGAAAATACAATTTATGATGATGGTAAAAGTACAGAATAATAGGAGAAATTTATATGAGTAATCAACTATATATCAATGGGAAACCGGCATCGTTGCTGCAGCGTATTCTTGCTACCATTATTGGTATTGGTGCATTAGTCTTGTTTGCCTTTTTTGGATTGGCTATTTTTGTCATCGGTTTGGGTATCGCCGTTGTTTTAGGAATTTTTATTTGGTGGAAAACACGTAAAATTCGTCGTCAAATGAATGAAGAGATGCAAAAGGCAAAGATGCAATCTGGTTCGGGATTTTCTGGATTTAAAGATGCTCAAAATTCACATTCATCTGGAGCCGCTGGAAAGGATGGAAAGTTGTATGAGGGAGAGTTTAAAGAGCTGTAGAAGCTCTATTATGACGATCGTTCGTAATTGATGTTTCTAGTATCTTTTTATGAAAGATTAATGTATTATTCTGATCGCATTATAAATAGACATCAATAAAACAAGCTAACTTTTTGAATTATATTAAGATTGTTAGTTTGGGTGATGAAGATTATTCGATATGGTTGTATTTTTCGAAGGTAACAGGTAAATTATGTGCTTGTATTAATTTTAAGTTTCTCATTATTTGGTGATTAACTTATTATTATAGTTAATAATAAAAATATTATAAAAGTATTAGGTAGTAGTGTGAGTAGAGAAAGTCTTGTGAAAAACTAGTTTAGCTCGCATCAATATATGTTTGTATTAGTATCACATCCAACTCCTGCTGGTAATAAAGAGGGGTAGAGAGGGAACTTTAATGAAGAATCAACAGTTTAGTGGTTTTAAACCTTACGAGTTTAAAGAAGGTGAAGAATATATGAATGATGCTCAACGCGAGCATTTCAAGTTTATACTTGAAGGATGGCGTGAAGCATTAGTTCAAGAAGGTGAGAAAACCGTGAACAACATGCAAGATGAAGCTTTTAATCTTCCAGATCCTAATGATAGAGCGACTCAAGAAGAAGGTTTCTCTTTAGAATTAAGAACACGTGATCGTGAACGTAAACTTCTCGCAAAAATTGAAAAAACTCTTCGTCGTTTAGGTCTTGATGATTATGGTTTCTGTGATACGTGTGGAATTGAGATTGGTGTTCGTCGCTTAGAGGCAAGACCAACCGCGGAACTTTGTATTGATTGTAAAGAGATTGAAGAGCAGAAAGAGAAAGCACGCGTCAATTAATCATTGAAGCAGTGAACTTATTCATTGTAGTGAGAAATAGCCTTGCGGTAAGAGCGCGGAGTAGTGAAGATTCATCAAATTGCTCGATCGCTTTTGCAGGGCTGTTTTATTCAAATAAAAGAGTTGATGAATAGATTATGTAAGAGTTATTTTTGCGCTTAAAATGCGCAGTAATCTCGTTGACATTAAATAAGAAATTTTCTATTATACAACTCCTCAGACAGTATCAGTTATATATCTTGTCTGGGGCTATAGCTCAGTTGGTAGAGCGCTTGCATGGCATGCAAGAGGTCGTCGGTTCGATTCCGACTAGCTCCACCATAAAGTCCCTATCGTCTAGAGGCCTAGGACACTGCCCTTTCACGGCGGCAACCGGGGTTCGAATCCCCGTAGGGACGCCA
>DXHP01000218.1 GCA_019113305.1 Candidatus Ignatzschineria merdigallinarum
ATACATTCCATATTCATTCCAGATAGAATTACTATCATAAGAATTACAATTTAGACATCCTAAATATGTTTTATGTGATGGTCCCGCATATAAATGAAGGTTTTGAGCCTGAGAAATACTAAAGATTAAAACTACAAATAATACAAAACGCATAAATAACTTCCTTATCACAGGGGATATATTTTATGATGAATATCACAGTCTACCATCGCCCTTATATTTTTAATAAAATAAGAGTTATAAGTCTTATAAAGTCAATTAATTAACGATTCTTCACCCAACAAATCCACCAACACCTTGATCTATCTCTAAACAATAAAAACCACATCGTTTCATAATACGGATTCAACTTGATTATCTTTTGTTTTCATTGAGTTACAGGAGAAAGTGATGATTCATATTAAAGAAGCGCAAGTGTTATATAAAAAGTGGCAAGAGATGAGAGCTGAAAATCCAGCATTGGTCTGTGATCATCCGGCGCTCTTAAGAAGTTTTGCCGATGGAATTGGAAAAACAGGTGATCGTATTTGTGCAACGTGCGGCACCGTTTTTAAAATCGAAGAAAAGTAAATACGCACTGTTTTTTTATAGCCCATTTGATTAATGGAATGATAAAATAGCAATAGCTGAATAAGAAGCGCTTCATCCTATTTAGTGATGCGGCGCTTTTATCATTTTCCCATCATCATTGAGAGGTTTATATGACATTATCACGCTTATTAATGACAGTTTCAGGAGCGATGCTCTTTTCTGTGGCTACAGCAAGTACGACAGAGATCTTAAAGCCCTTTCCGGCAGCAGAAGCCAATGAAACTCGCTATGTAATCGAATTACCACAGTTAGCAGATGAAGATTCTGTTAAAGTGCAACTCATTGCTGGCAAAACCATTGAAGTCGATTGCAACACTCATCGCTTTGGTGGTGAAATTAGTGAAGAAAACCTCGAAGGTTGGGGTTATAGCTTTTATAAAGTTTCTGAATTAGTGGGCCCTATGTCAACTTTAATGGGCTGCGGTGAAGATAGTAAACATGAGGCTTTTGTCGCCATGAACGATATGCCGCTGATTCGCTATAACAGTAAAGTACCCATTGTGATTTATGCACCGAAAGATGTCACGGTGAAATATAAAATTTGGCAAGCTGATGTGTTAGAAATGACAGCTAGCGAGAAATAATTATAAAAAGCTTTCTTTAACCCAACAGCAATACAACATATTCGAAATATTGTGAATGATAAAAAGCGATCTTTAGTAGATCGCTTTTCTTTTCCTTCATTGAGGCACTTCTCGCGGCTATCTGATTAAAGATTCTATTTAAAAGTCGATGCATAACTGGAGAGAATGGTTGCACGCTTTTTATCAATCCCATGCCAGCAATTATAAAAGTGCTTTTAAACCAAAATGACTATGAAAGCAGATGTATCACAGGGAAAAATGTGTACATGCTGTTATCAAGCTCATGCCCGCAATTATTACCGAGATTCTTAAATCCCAAAGACCATATCTTAACGTTTGATCTGCGCGTTATTAACGATAAAAAGGCATCGGTTATTACTTGCGCGCTTAATCTCTGTTAGTTCGCCATTGAGCGCGATGCTCTGCCCTGTGCTGAACATCAAAGTTTCACGAATGCTACTAAACACAACGCCCAAACTCACAGATTGATCCGCATCGATAAAGACCATATTGCCGGTATTACTATATTGATCGCTATGCGACATACTCGTCATTCTGCCTTTAAATGCAATCGTTTTTCCAAGCCATTCACTATTGGCATGTCCTCGATTTTTCTGCCAATCATTGCAGATATCTTGCGGTTTTACATTTAAAACAACATCACTTTTTGCCGAAACTTGGCGTGATTTTGAGCTTGTTGATTTTGCAGATCGACCTGATTCTTTTGCTTTACTCGCTTCGATCATCTCTAACACTTCTGGCACTTCTTCAATATGCCTTTCATCTTGAACCTTCGCTACCGTTTTAGCTTGGCTTGTTGCCACTTTTTGACGTATTTCTGAAGGTTTCTCATCGGCATTGCTACTCACCGTTTTACAACCTACAAGCAGTGATAACAATGCAACCGTCAGAATCGACTTTGTACTAATCAATTTCATCATGATGATTTCTCTTATAGTTTTAATAATTAACCAAAATCTTGAACAATTCATTTTTGATTAAATATTATACCGAAGATCCTGATCTTTCGCGAAACAATGCCCAAGAGAATCAGAAAATAATTATTACTAGACTCTTAAACCCCAATATCAATATATTGCTATGCAGATCTTCTATTGGATAAAAAAAGCACTATAATAATTCCCACTTCCTAATTTTAACTACTATATCGTCAGCGCTATGAATATCCCTCATCTGCTCACAAAAAGCTTATTGTTGATACTGCTCTTAATGCCGGCATTTTCTCAAAGTCTTTCTGATGCGCAGATCAAAGAACGTATCATTCAAGAATCCATTGCTAACTACTCAGGAAACTGCCCTTGCCCTTACAATAGCGCTCGCAACGGCAGCCGCTGTGGGAAAAGAAGCGCTTATAACAAACCTGGCGGATACTCTCCAAAATGTTATGCTAGCGATATCAGCACGCAAGAAGTCAATGCTTGGCGCAAACGTCATAGCGCCCGTTAAAACAGAAAAAATGCTATCCCACTAACACTTTGCTTCTATATTCATCACATAAGGATTTACTATGAAAACTGCTTACATTGTGCAATCTTTCACCAAGCAAGGCTCACAACTCATTACCGATACACCGATTCAATGCAGCAATGCCGACGAAGCGATTCGACGCGCCGACAAGTTCGCAGATATTCGTGCCGGCGTGATTGCAATCTCTCAAGAATATGACGAAGAAACTGGCGATTTCGGCGAACTCAAAGTATTAGCGAAGTATGGAGAAATTCCTGCCGGCGCAATTGGCGATGAAGATTAGCATCATTATTAACCATTCCCAGATTTCTCCTTGTGTTTATTTAAAAACAGCGTAGTATTGTCACTTCATTAACGCGGGATGGAGCAGTCTGGTAGCTCGTCGGGCTCATAACCCGAAGGTCGTTGGTTCAAATCCGGCTCCCGCAACCAAGCATTTAAAGCCTGTTTTTTAACAGGCTTTCTTGTTGTCTCAATTTTGTATTCATTGCGACTTACAACGAGATCATCCAATCGATTGTGAATAACCTAATTAAAAATTCTTTGAAAAGAGCTGGGACATGACTGAGGTTAATATCTGAATATTTCAGTGAATCTCGTGCCAGCAATAATCTCAGCCTCTCTTTAATCAAAATAACGATATCAACCCTATCCAAAAAGCTCGATCTAAAAATCGATCATTATTGATAACGTTTCAATCCCCAAATACATGGCAACAACGATAACACCAATCCCAAACCGCCGTAAATTAACCAGATGAAATTTGCTTGATTCAATGCCGTATCACGTAACCAGATTGCCGGAACAATAAAAGCGATTGAGGCAGAAAGGTGATTAAAGGCTGTTTGTAACGCATTAAACCCGCCTCGTTCACTGGCTTTGGGAATATTAGCGCATAAAATCGTAATCCCTGTAAAACGCAGATACGTGGCAAACATCAATATAAAACTAAAGCTATAAGCAAACCAGCGCGCGGGAATCATCCAACCTAAATACACAATACCCAAGGCTAAAATGCCGGTACTTAATAGTAAAAGAGGAAAAATTTGATGAGGAGCGCTCCATTTGCCGGCAAGTTTTGTCCCTAATAATGCCCCAATTCCGCCGGTACAAAATAGCCAAGGGATCTCTATTGCCGGCATTTGTAATAATGTTTGATAGATCGGCACCAGCAAAGGCACAAACATGAACGTTCCTAAATTAGAAATTCCCGGAGCAATTGCTCCCAATACCATTTGTGGATTGATATTGAATTTAGATCTTACGGTAACATTCAGAGAATTTGGTTCCGGCATTTTAAGAGAAGGAATCGTGATTAAAATAAGGCACACAGACAAAAAGCAAATACTGGCAAGTAAGTAGAAAGCGAGCTGCCACTGCCAAGCTTCCGCTAACCATAAGATGAATGGCAATCCGGCAATGCTCACTAAAGGAAATGCAGTTAACACCAATGCAATCATCTTTCCTCGCATCGCTTCTGGGATCAAGTCTAACAACAGCGCCATCGCCGTAGCTAATAAAATTCCCCCAAATAAACCCGTGACAAAGCGAATAAGCAACAATAGTGAAAAAATCTTAATTGCCGGAATGATGCTTGTAAGCAGCCCAATCATGATTAAGCAGACAATGATCACACGCTTCTTAGGAAGCCGATCCAAAAAGAAAAAACCGATTAATCCGGCAATTACAGAAGCAAAAATATAACTACTCGCCACATATCCTGCTTGGCTGACATCCTGTCCTAATGCATCCGCCATCAAGGGAAATAATGGCGTAACCATCATATATTCCAGCGCATTCGTGAATTGCACCATAAAAATGGCCAATGTCATCCAGACAATTCGATGTGACTTTAATTCCAGCATCTTCCTGCATCCTTTTTCAACAAAAACACAGTATAATTAAAGGTATTATTGATCACTAGATCATAATTTTTGTTTTCATTACTATCAATTTCGGGATAATCAATGGATCTCAATGCGTTAAGAGTCTTCGTGTATGTTGTGGAACAAGGCAGCTTCGTACAAGCATCCAAAGCCTTAGATATGCCGGCATCGAATGTTAGCCGCGCCGTCACACAACTCGAAAAACAGCTCAATTGTCAGCTCTTAATTCGTACAACTCGCAGTTTACGCATGACAGAATTTGGAGAATTGCTCTTCTCCACCGCGCAACCACTCATATCAAATCTTGAAGCGACAAAATTACAGCTCTCCAATATGCAAGATGAGTTGCAAGGTGCGCTCAATATTGTGATTCCGAGCGAAAGTGGTCCTTTATTGCTGGGAGATGTTCTTACCCAATTTGCAAGCAATCATCCTCAGTTACAACTCAATATTCAAACGAATTTTTTAGGATTAGAGAATCTCCAAAATAATATCGATCTTGCGCTTTTTTTTCATCGAGGAGATTTGAGCGACAGCACGATGGTTGTGCGGAAAATTCGCTCTTTTGAAAGTATTATCGTCGCATCGCCGGCGCTACTTAAACACGTTAAAATGCCACAGAAAATAACGCATTTAACAACACTTCCCTGCATTACTACATCAAGTGCGCTCAATCGAAAACCGTGGTGCTTTAATAATGCCGAAGGAGGTTTTGATTTTATCAGTGGACAGAATACCTTTTCCGTTGATAGCGGATTACTTGCTGCTAAAGCGGCAATCGCAGGCTTAGGATTTGCCATCTTAACCAAAGAGATGTGTCAAAAAGAGATTGAGCAAAAACGATTAATTCCGATCAAACTCGATCAGCAACCCGCAGCGCTAGAATTACTACTCGCCTATCCGCAGCAGAAACATCTCTCGCCGGCAGTTCGCGTACTGATTGATACAATCATGCATTATTTTTCTGACTAATCCCCCGCAATATCCCCATCAAAAATAACATTTTAACGAACATTATGATTTTCGACTGATCGTTATTTCAGATAATAACTATTCGCTTCTGCCGTATCCCAGCGATCACATCGCAACATATACTCTTGGAACATCACATATTGAGTGCCCGTTGCTTTCTCAATGATGTAATCCTTCATTGTCAAAATATCCGCTGTCTCTTTATACACGCCTTTTGACGCAGATCTCGGACCAATAAAGGTTTTATCACCAAAAGGCGTTCTTATATAATATTCAAATAGATCATCTTCAAAAGCGTAGGCTATACCTTTCGGTGGATTGTCGATTACACGCAATAAGCCTTTATCTCGCCCCTCTGAATAATCACACAAATCAAACGGCACTTCTCTTCCCGATTGCCATTGACCGCCAATAGATTGAAATTTAAAAAAACCTTTCGCATCCGCCAAAAGAATATCATTACCATTCGCGAATCCATCTTGCGTTAACGGTCCGGCAAGAAAATTCTGATAAGTTGTTCGATCTCGGAAATGATCCCGGACGATATTTTGCTGATCGATAATAAACAGCTGTGATGAGAGATAGATCATCTCTGTCGTATTCACGTCAAATCGAGGTTCAATCATGCCATCACGATAAATATGGTTTTTATCACGTGCCCAACCTTCATTTGCGTTACCTTTTGCAACCCAATCGGGAACATGACATTGCAAATAGGGATAGTTTTTAGCTGTAAAAAGCTTCTCAGTATATTGCTGCTCAAGCGCTGTTTTTCGCTGAATACATGCCCAATCATCTTCTGCATCCTCTTCTAAAGAACACTCCACTTTTGGAATTTCAAATGCCGCCGGATCTGAAGGACAACTTAAACTTAACATCTCGAATGTTTTCGCATCAGCACCTTCTACCAAGGTTTTACCATAAAAAACTTGATGGGCATTTTTGGCATAACGACACGATTGACTATCTGCAATCGTACAATCCAAACACACTAATCCCGGTGAAATATCGGTTAACTCAAAGCGTTTTTCATTGATCCAAACATGGTTTTTATCTTGAGCAAAAACATCATTCACTATTTCAAAAGTCTGAGGATCAGCACCTTCTAAAATAGTGCCTTTATCATAAACATACTGCGCATCTTTATAGAGATAATCAGCAATATACTCAAACTCACGCCCATTGATCGGCAGATACTGCTCTTTTAAAAAGACCAAGTCATCCACAATTAAAAAAGCATCACGAACATGCTCTAATCGATATTGTGTAGGATCAAAGTCAGCACTGATCTTCGCTTCTGGAATCACCTTTTTGCCATAAACCACATGCTGATAATCGGTGATAAACTCAATGCTCGGATGAACACCCACGAGATTCTCAAGATCAAAATCCCCCTCGACAAGCTCATAAAAAATCTCTTCATAGCTTGTTGATGTGGCATTGGAGCGAGTACAAAAAGTACACATTTGTGTGCGGGTGACTTTCCGCTCCCAGTAGAGATCATCGCCGGCAATGACATAAGGAGTATTAGGCACACGATCAAAATAGATATATTCCACCTGATCTTCTGGAATCGCTTCTTCACCAAATTGTTCTAAAAGATAGTTAAATCCCGTTTTAGCAGAGTCTTTTACAAGATCACCAATCTTTTGTGACAACGAAGACTCTTGCCCTCTTTCGATATAGACTTTTTTAGGAGATTCTTCTGCCCATGATAATCCCCATAATGGAGAAAGCATCAACCAAAACATCATCATTGACATGAAACGCATATTCATTATTCCAGAAGAAAAGAGCTCTTATTGTATGCAAAACAGGTTTCCTCGCAACCATAAAAAAAGCTTAAAGGGTTTATATCAAGATTTCTCCTAACTTGCCTTTAAGCTCAATAGATAAATACGTTTTTTTTCAAAAACCAATCAGTATTATAAAGCTTTAATTTTTGCAATCGTTTCATCTAAGATTTGCGCTAATTGCTTTTGAGTTTCCTCATCAATATTTGGGCGATGATGCAGCAATGTTCGAATCTCTTGAACTCTCATCTTCAATGGATTGCCGGCACTTTTACGCTCTATTTCATAAGCATTTTCCATCGCCGTCACAAGCTCACCTTGCGCCTTTAGCCAAGATAAAAGTTCCATTGCTTGTTCGGTATTCTCTGCATAATACTCACGCCCAGTATCCGTCATGGCATAACATTTTTTAGTGCCATCCATCTCCACAGAAGCCAGATCACTCTCTTCTAAAAATGAGAGTAAAGGATAGATCATGCCGGGACTCGGTTTATAAAAGCCTTGCGAAATTGTCTCCAACTCTTTAATAATTTGGTAACCATGAAGTGTTTGATCTGCCAACAGAGCCAATACTAATAGTTGCAATTGCTCGGAAGAGATTCGGCGAGATCCCCCAAATCGACCTTCACCACGACCGCCTCCATGACCTCTCCCACCGTGATGTTCACGTCTACCATATCCACGACCGCCATGACCAAAACGCTCATCGCTCATCGAATGACAACCATGCATCCCATGCCCGCGGCGATGATGATCTCGCCCATGCGATCGATGTTCAGATCCATGTCGACCATGTTCTCGACGACCGCCACCAAACCCCATTTCATATCGTAATTCAGATATTCTTTTCATAAGAACTCCTTATAAATCATATTTTAAGATTGTGAGAAACCGCTCTTTTGAATGATCTAGAGCCGGTTTCTCAGCCGTTATATCTTAAAACTTACAATATCTAACTATTCATCTTCAAAATCGTCCCATCGATTCTGATCAGATATTTTTATATCTTAAGATATATATCTAAAGATATATTTTAAGATTTATCTTGTCAAGATATAGTGAAATCGACTTAAAACTATCTGATTAAAGATTCTATTTAAAAGTCGATGCATGGCTGGAGAGAATGGCTGCACACTTTTTAGCAATCCCGCGCCAGCAGTTATAAAAGCTTTTTTAAACCAAAATGACTATATTTTGAAAAAACAGCCATAAAAAAGACCACTTAAAAAAGTGATCTTTCTAAAAACTGTAAGCAAACTCTTCGCAAAGAGATTATTAAAATATCATTTCAATATTTTTGGAATATCGTTGAAACAACTATATTAAGTAACAATATTTATTGCTGCAATCCCACAAAACTCATTAAATCACGATAGAACAGACGCGCACTAAGCTTATAACCTTGTGATGTGAGATGCACTTTATCACGCCCTGCTAACTCTTCACTCTCCCACTTTTCAATGCTACATGGACCGCCCATTGCTTGTTGCCAATCCCAATAAAGAACCCTTTCAGAACGTGCAACGGCATATTGCATCTGTTTAACGATCTCATAAGATGGCGGCGTTCGATCTTGGCATGAACCAGAAGCATTACGAAGAAGTGCATCTGGCGGACTTAGGAGTAAAATAGTAGCATTCGGTAAACGCATACGAATATTGCGAATACTATCCACTAAATTTCGGCGATAGGCATCGGCATCAAACACATCATTAAACGCCTCATTCGTCCCATATTCCAAAATTACTAAATCGCTATTCGTTGCCGAAAGCTCTGCGTACCATTCCGGCGACCATTTATTCCAAATCGATAATTGCGCACCATTTGTAGCAATAGAAGAGACAATCGCTCCCGGCTGATTATTCTGCTGCAACCACATGCCGCCAAGCTCAACATTTGTATCTTCCGCCGTGACGCGAAATGGCATCGGCGTTCTAAAACTCATTGTTTGCCAGCGCCCCATTCCTGATAATGCATTGGTTAAATTGAGCTGTCCACGATCATTCGTAATAGAGATCGCATCATGATGACGCGCTTTTAACACCATTCGCACATTCCAAAGCCCTTGGCTCTTTTCAGGATTAGTTAATGTTACATCGATCGATCCGCCGATACGTGCTGGTGTGGCAATATAGCCGCCCATCGGAAAATCTAAATCGCTCACAGTTCTACTACTTGCCAAATTCCATTGGCTACTGCGCCATGTCATCTCCGCGTTACGTTGCCCTCGTACATTCATCGGCGTTACCCAACCAATGCCGGCATTTCCTAACTTTTCCTGCAATGAGTCACGTAAACCGCCGGTAAAAAAATCGGCCGCCGCATGGGAATCCCCAAATTGCGTGATTACAACAACCTGATTCCCGCCTTGAGCGATATTACGCATCTTCGCTTTTAGCTGATTAGCATTACGATCACCAAAGTCCGTAATCCCCGGACCAATTTCTTGACGGTAATCGTCCAAATCATCAGCGCTACATGCTGCAATGAGCAATGTGGCGGCAATGAGGAGACTATTTCTCAACGCTTTCATTCTTATTCCCTTTTCTGAAAAGTATTCCCTGTTTTGAAAACATCCTTCAAATCCTGAAGACTCTTTTCAATTGAACCATTATTTATCGCCGCTATCTTACAATAACGCACTTAAATTGCTATCTTTTTA
>DXHP01000219.1 GCA_019113305.1 Candidatus Ignatzschineria merdigallinarum
ATCTGCTAAAGAGGATTTGCCATGGTCAATATGGGCAATGATTGAAAAGTTTCTAATATTCTTCATCGATTCTATCTATATAATAAAAGGTGAATTATCTTACTCTAAAAGAGGTCTATCTTAGCAAATAATGTCGCTAAGGTTATATTTAAATATTACGCTAGCACCATTGCTTGCGCGATAAGTTCTCATAATGAGGTCTGTTCTGATTTATATTTATCTATTTTAGAGGGAAGAGCGATGATGGTGATCGCTTTTTTGTTACTGATCTTGGCTATCGTATAGCATTTGCAGATAAGTAAATCTGGAGATAGATGATTGATCTCGCCGCTTTATGATTTTTTAGATCTAATGATCATATATGCGATCACCAGTATCAATTGTAAATTTGGCTTGAGATTTTAGAATTAAACACCACCATTAGAACATAAGGTTTTAAACAGACGACATTGTATCTCTGCTTGTTATGGATACGTTTAGTCGTGATTATCGTTCTTTTATCAGAAAGGTGATGTAGAGATCTACCTTGTCTTGATGAATATTGTTATGATAAGACCATTCGAAATTAATGAGAATCATCTGCAATAAAATGGGTGGGTGATTCACTAAAGTTCTGCATTTTTATGCAATAGAGAGGATCAATGACTCAGACATTTACTAAGACTAAAGAAACATTTATTCCATCACTCAATATTACGCTCCAAGAGTATATTCATGATAAAACGCAAGCGAAGCATATCCACTTAGCATGCGATGATACGAATAATGTTTTCTTAGTAGGTTTTTTAACGGTACCTGAAGATTCAACAGGTGTGGCGCATATTTTAGAGCATACCGCACTTTGTGGATCAGAGAATTATCCAGTTCGCGATCCTTTCTTTATGATGATTCGTCGTTCACTCAATACGTTTATGAATGCGTTTACCTCATCAGATTGGACGGCATATCCTTTTGCAAGTCAGAATAAGAAAGATTTCTATAACTTATTAGATGTCTATTTAGATGCGGCATTTTTCCCGCAACTTGAATATTTAGACTTCTTGCAAGAAGGACATCGTTTAGAATTCACGGAGATGGAAAATCCAGAGAGTGAATTAGTCTATAAAGGCGTTGTGTTTAATGAGATGAAAGGCGCGATGAGCTCGATTGGCTCTGTGCTTTACCAAGAATTAACGAAAGCGCTTTTCCCAACGATTACTTATCACAATAACTCTGGCGGTGATCCAAAAGATATTCCTGATTTAACGCATGAACAGTTAGTGGGTTTCCATAAGAAGCATTACCATCCGTCAAATAGTGTTTTCATGACTTACGGCAATATGGATCCGATCGAGCATCAAAAGGTATTTGAAGAAAAAGCTTTGTCAAAATTTGAGTTGCAAAATTTTGATTTCAGCGTGAAAGATGAAGTACGTTATAGTGCGCCACAAAGCTTTACTGCAATCTATCCATTGCCAGAAGATGAGCCATTAGAGAAGCAGAGCCATGTGATTAATGCATGGTTACTCCATTCAATTATGGATGCTGATGAACTCATGCGTGCGCGTATCTTAAGTAGTGTATTAGTGGATAACTCTAGTTCACCACTTCGTTTAGCGCTTGAATCGACAGATCTAGGTACCGCACCTTCAATGTTCTGCGGATTGGAAGAGGGAACACGTGAATCATTCTTCTCTTGCGGCTTAGAAGGCGCTAATGGCGAAGATACCGATAAAATTAATGCACTGATTACCGAAACATTAACGAATGTACGTGATAATGGCGTACCGCAAGAATCAATTGAAGCTGCACTTCATCAGTTAGAACTTGCTTCTAGAGAAATTTCTGGTGATCGCTATCCTTATGGTTTACGTTTGATTGTCGATACATTAACGCCCGTACTTCACGGCGGCGAGGCATACGATACGCTCTCATTTGATGAATCATTGAAGAAGATGCGTGAAGAGATTCAAGACCGCAGCTTTATTCCGAATCTAGTTGAGCGTTTACTCTTAAATAATCCTCATCGTGTGATGTTAACTGTGAATCCAAGTCATACATTAGCCGATGAGTTGGTAGCTGATGAGAAAGCGAAATTAGCCAATATTCAAGCTAACTTAACGCCGGAAGCAACGGCAAAAATTATTGCAGATTCTAAAGCGCTTCAAGCAAGACAATCGCAAGTGGATGATGACTCAATTTTGCCAATGGTCACGCGTGAAGATATTCCGGCGACATTAACATTCCCTGAATTGAATTACGCAAATCAACCATTAGTCTTAGGTTCACCTACGACTAACGGCATGACGTATCAGTCGATCGTGGTTGATTTACCGGCATTGACGGAAGAAGAGATGGAAATTCTCCCATTCCTAGATGCCTTTATTACAGAAATGGGTGCGGGAGATCGTTCGTATCTTGAGCAACAAGCGAGAATCTCGGCGATTACAGGTGGCGTGACGGCGAGAACAATGTATCAACCGCATGAAGATGATATTCGTGGTTTCTGGGTGCTTTCAGGAAAAGCGCTACTTGATAATCATCAACAGCTCGGTGAGTTGTTACAAGATATTCTCTTTAATGCGCGTTTTGATGAAGTGAAACGTATGCAAGAGATTATGGCGCAGATTAAATTAGGTCGTGAGCAAGGTATTGTCAGTAATGGTCATAGTTATGCGATGGGCGTTGCAAGTCAAAATATTGCATTAATCTCGCAGCTCGATCAGCGTTTAAGTGGGATGCAATCGATTAAAGATTTCCGTGTGACGGAAAGTGCTTTGAAAGATGATGAAAAATGTCGCGAGTTTGGTAAAAATCTTGCAACGTTATTAACGAAGATTCAAAATAGTCCATATGAACTTATCGTGCTTAATGATGCCGATAATATCGCAGAAGTGGGTCAAGCATTTGCGGCAGTAATGGCGCATACGGCAGATCGTGATTTTGAAGCATTTAAAGTTCCATTTGCTTCGAAAGAAGGGGAAACCATTAAATTAGGTTGGGCGATCAATGCGCCGGTATTCTACTGTGCGAAGAGCTACAAAACGGTGACGAGAGATCATGCGGATTCGCCGGCATTCCAAGTATTAACAGGTTTCTTGCGTAATGGTTATCTGCATCGTGCGATTCGTGAGCAAGGTGGTGCTTACGGTGGTGGGGCGAATTATAACGCGGCATCAGGCGCGTTTAACTTCTTCAGTTATCGCGATCCTCGTTTACAAGAAACTTTGGCAGATTTCGATGCTTCCATTAACTGGTTATTGGAATCCGAGCATGAAGAGCAGCAGCTTGAAGAAGCTATTTTAGGGGTGATTAGTGCGATTGATCGTCCTAAAGCGCCGGCAAGTGAGTTTGGTGATCGCTACTTTATGACAAGATATGGTCGTACGCCGGAAGATTTAGAAAACTATCGTGCGGCGGTTCTTAATGTTACGATTGCCGATCTTCAGCGTGTTGCGCGTGAATATCTCTCAAACCCAGAGACGCATACAGCTGTTTTAGGGCCAAAAGCGAAGCTTGAAGAAGCAGGGTTTGAAGTAAAACAGCTTTAATGAGGGGGGCTTCTTGGTTTTCATCGAGAAGTGATTGACCATCATTAGTTGATTGAAAGGATTCTCTCGTTGAATAGAGAATCCTTTTTTATTGGGAATTTTAGAAAGTCGCTGTAAACTTGATACTGTTTGAAAACGTTCAGGCGATGATCATAAATTCGGCTGTAAATAGGTTGGTTAAAAAGAAGATGGGAAAAGAGATAACGAATGATGGATCTTGAATCATTGATTACGACGATTACGGAGTTTACACGAGCGCATCAATATTGGGCGCCGGTGATCATCTTTTTATTAGCCTTTGGGGAATCTTTAGCGCTGATCTCTCTGTTTATTCCGGCAACTGTCATATTGGTGGGGTTGAGTGTATTGATTGGTGAATCAGGGCTCTCATTTTGGTTGATTTGGATTGCTGCAGCATTGGGCGCATTTATCGGTGATTGGGTATCATACTGGATTGGCTATCACTATAAATTGCGCGTTTATAAAATGTGGCCATTTACCAAAAAGCCGGAGCTGCTAGAAAAAGGGCAGGGATTTTTTGATAAATGGGGTATTTGGAGCGTTTTCTTTGGGCGGTTTTTAGGGCCTTTTAGAGCAACCATTCCCTTGATTGCCGGCATTTGTATGATGCCGAAAAAGTATTTTCAGTGGTCGAATCTTGCTTCTGCGTTGATTTGGGCTTTTGGTGTTTTAGCGCCGGGTGCTTTTGGAATGCAGTGGATTTCAAACTGGTTGTAATTGACGTTAAAAATTCATTTGAAGCTCTCATAGATACATCAAAATAGATCAATTTTTAGCGGACGATGTTATCGGTTTTGCGTCATATATTGATTATAAAGGTCATGCTTGGCATTTTTGCAGTGGATATACGTTTTTCGAATCTCCTCGTGATCGCTCAGTAGTAAGTATTGTTCTTGTTCAATAATGGCAGATAACTCGTTTAGAGCATGATAATAGTCAGGATCGTGATCTTGATAGATCTTTTGGTATGTTTGTAAGGTAGCAGGGTAATTCCCGAGAATATTGCGGTAATCGCATCGCTGTTTGAGTTGTTTGATGAATCGTTGAAGATCTCTTGCAATTAATTTTGAAAGATCTTGGCTGCGATGTTCTGTGTAATGATGGGGAAATGGTGTATGCCATTTCCCCTGAATATCTCGATAAATTCTTAGGATGTACCAATCTTCAAGCTCGTTAAGAAGGGAGAGTTCTTGGCACCTTTTCCGAAATGAGTATATTTGAGAGCTGTTGTCGCTGATAAGTTCTTCGAGATAAGTGGCGATCTTAGGGTGATCACTCGTGGTCAGATGAAATACCGTAAAATATTGCAGGTTTGTTGATGTGGGGCGTGTTAGAAGAAGATTGCCATTATGATTGCAATAGAGCGTGATGAAGCATTCGGGATTTG
>DXHP01000220.1 GCA_019113305.1 Candidatus Ignatzschineria merdigallinarum
AGAGGTATTCCACTACTTCCATCTGATGAGTAACCATCATAATTGTCACGCCTTGCTCTTGATTGATCTTCTTCAAAAGATCTAAGATCGCAATCGTGGTTTGTGGATCGAGCGCTGAAGTTGCTTCATCACAGAGTAAAATTTTGGGGTCATTCACTAGCGCACGCGCAATGCCGATTCGCTGTTTCTGTCCGCCTGATAATTCACGAGGATAAGAATGTTTTTTATCAGGAAGCTCGACAAACTGCAGCAACTCATCTACACGGCGATTGATCTCAGCTTTAGAATGCTTGCCATTTAAAGTCAGCGGCAATGCGATATTTTCCGCCACTGTTTTAGTTTCTAGCAAGTTAAAGTGCTGAAAGATCATTCCAATGTTTTTCTTCGCTAAACGGAGCTCTTTAGGCGTATAAGTGGCAAGATCGCGTCCATCAACAATCACTTTTCCTTTCGTTGGGCTCTCAATATCATTCACAAGGCGAATAAGCGTACTTTTTCCGGCACCGCTGTAACCGATTACCCCAAAGATATCCCCTTTCTCAATATGAAGGCTGACATCTTTAAGCGCTTCGGTCTCAACGCCGTTGCGCAAATAGGTTTTATAAATATGTTCAAATTGGATCACTGAGTTTTCTCCGTTTATAGACGTTTTGTAAGGAATATGAGATTGAATATGGCGCCATACAACAGCACATTCGCTGTATCTTCACGATAATAGTGAGCATCGATTTTTGTATGATCATCTTCATATTTTTCTAACTCCTTACTCTTTAACAATATCCCTGCTTCTTTCGGCAAGTTTTGATCTCAATTATTCAATCTTTTCTTTGAAAGCGCAACACCCTATATAATAAAACATATCTAACATATAAAAACAATATGCTTTACAGTTTTTTTGTATTTTTTGATGCTTTTTATTCAGAAGAAGAAAAATTAAAACATCCCTTTCTGCTCTGAAAAACCTCTAAATACTGGTAATATCAACCAGTTTAGAAGATATCAATCAAACAGGTCACTCATTCCCAATCCAAACAAAAAAGCCTACTTATTAAGTAGGCTTTGTCAAAATTATCGATTTTGAAAACAGATGACCGAGAGATTACGTATGTTATGCCGCAATATCCCTCAAACATGCCGGATATTTAACCAGAATTGCCACGATCATCTTTTTATTTTCGATACGCTTTTAATACTGCTGGAATCTGATTAATCCGATCTAAGAGACGGCTGAGCTGATCCACATGACTAATTTCCAACGTAAAACTGATGGATCTTGTATCATCACTCTCTTTTTTCATGTTCATATTGGTAATCTTCAAATGCTCTGCCGATACTAATTGACTGATCTCTTGTAATAGATCCACATTAGCATAGGCAATCACATGAATATCGGCTTCCACTAAGCGCTCATCGCTAATGCCCCAATCGACGTCAATTCCCCGCTCAGGATTTTGATCAAGCATATTTTGATAATTCACACAGTTAAGTCGATGAATCGTTACCCCGCGATTGATCGTGATATAACCCCCAATCAAATCTGGCGGCGCGGGTTTACAGCAGGTTGCCATCGATGTGAGAAGCTTCCCCATTCCTTTGACTTGAATCCCGCTCTGCGCTTTTTTAGTCTGCGGACGCACCATTAAATCAGGATCAAAATTATTCTTCGGCTTCTCTCCCGGCAAACGAGCAATGAGCTGTGCAATCGTGATATCACCTGCACCAATATTCGCAAAGAGATCATTCAAACTTGTGCAATGCAGTTTACTCGCTAATCGGCGTAATTCTTCATCGCTTAAGCGAACATTGAGCCTTGAAAGCTCCTTTTCTACCATCCCTTTACCGGCTTGTAGATTACTTTCGATCTCTTGTGCTCTAAACCAAGCACGAATTTTTGAACGCGTACGACTCGAACCGGTATATCCTAAATGCGGCGACATCCAATCTCGACTGGGATTCGGCACTTTTCCGGTCAAAATCTCAATCACATCTCGATTTTGTAACACATACGTGAGCGGCACAATCGCGCCATTAACTTTCGCACCACGGCAACGATTGCCAAGCCCGGTATGAATCTTATAAGCAAAGTCGAGCGGCGTTGATCCGGCAATGAGTTCCAATGGTTCTCCTGCCGGCGTCATCACATAGACATTTTCATTGAAGATCGAAGCTTCTGAAATCTCCTCTTCGCCCTCTTCAAGCGCACGATTTAAGTGATCACGCAACCAGTTTAAGTCCGCTTGATCGATCGATGTGCCACGACCTTCTTTATATTTCCAATGTGCAGCAACGCCCATTTCGGCATCATTGTGCATTTTATGCGTCCGAATTTGGACTTCTAGCGTTAAATCATTAGGCGCTAAAACCACCGTATGAAGCGACTGATAACCATTAGGCTTAGGATTTGCAATATAATCATCAAACTCCCTTGGAATCGGCACCCAAAGTTCATGGATCATCCCTAAAACCGCGTAGCAATCAGCGGTACTATCGACTAAAATTCGTACCGCTCGAATATCGTAAAGCTGCTCAAAACTTAAATTTTTCTGGCGCATTTTACGTGCAATACTATAAATATGCTTCACGCGCCCAGAAACATCGGCTTTGATATTGTGATCAAGCAACAATTTTTTAATCGTTGCCATCACATTTTCAATGTAAGCTTCACGAATTTTACGCTTGCCATCAAGCTTCGAGGCGATTTCTCGATAAAAATCAGGCTCTAGAAAACGAAAAGCGTAATCTTCAAGCTCCCACTTAATGCCTGAAAGCCCAAGTCTATTAGCTATTGGTGCAAAAATCGTATTGGTATTTTGCGCAATCGCGCGTTGTTTATCTTCTTGCGAATCACGCGCATTACGCATCACAATCACTTGATAAGCGAGCATCACCACAATCACACGCACATCTTCGGCAAATGCCAAAAACATCTTCCGCAAAGTTTCCGGAGATTTTTCATGTGAAATCGATCCCGATGTCAGCTGATTTACCACACCGAGATATTGGATAAACTTTCGAGTACTTTCCGGCTGTTCTTCGATCGGAGCGCCTAAAATAAAGAGCACAAGCGCCACTTGCGGCATCACTTCGATATCTAATTGATCAAGATAATATGCCGTTTCTAATGCAAGCTTATACAGTGGGTGATCCTGATATTTCAAACAGACTGCGAAATATTCCGGTTTCCACGAATCTTCTTTACTTTGTAGCCACTCTTGGAGAGCGGTCAATGTTATTGACTTTGACACATCTACTTCTCCGTCTCTTTTATAATTATTTTTGTCCCAAAAATCATCTGACAATTGCGTATTATAATGCAATTATTGAATCAATGATCTCTTCATTTATAACGATCTCTGCCCAAATTCTCAATAGTTCCCTCCCTTTTATCCAAGGAAGGAAAACTTCATTCAGCAATGGGAGTATTTTATAATATTTTTTATTAATATTACTGACTATATCGTAAATAGTGCCGGATCTTGCCAATATTCTGACAAAAACCAACAACTATCAATATTTTCATACAATATTACGGTAAAAACTTTAAAATAACCGTCCCGATCACTTCAATAAAATACCCCGAATTTCAAGATTTCATTTCAATAATTTCTATTATCTATCATATTGTCATTTCATACTTTTTCAATGAGGAATCCTTATGTTTAAACTTGTCATTCATCTCAGTGAGCTCGATAAGTGGCCTATGGCGCTCAACAATATTCGTAATACGGTGCAAGCGCTCTCAACTGATCACGCCCCCTTTGAAATCACTTTGATTGCCAATGCCGGCGCGGTCAAAGGTTACTTAGATCCAGAAATCCGAACACAAATCAGCCAGATTCAACAATTTGATATCCTAAATATCCGTTTTCTTGCTTGTAACAACTCCTTAACAGGCCAGAATATCTCACTTGATCAACTCAACACGGCAAACGATCCATCAATCATTGAGATTGTACCTGTTGCAGTAATTGCTTTAGTCGAATATCAAAATGCCGGATTTGCTTATATCAAACCATAATCCTCTTTCAACAGGAATATATCCCCATAAAAAAAGGCAATCTCTCTACCTGAAAGATTGCCGAACACCTACGAGTTATTGCGTTTCAATCTATTCTCAAAAAACACCTCTTAGGGGATAAATCTAAGAGGAGAAATTAGCTTTAAATATACTTGTATTAACAAATAAATATCAATACATGAGGATAGATTCACTCTGCTAGAGTTCCAATAATTATGTCGCAATCCTAACTATCTCGCTTTGATCTCTATCACTAAAAAAGCCTGACAATCCAAAGAGATACTTCCTATTTGATCTAAAACAACTTCACTCAGATCTTTCTCTTCAAGCTTTTTAAAGAGAATATTCCATGATTTTAAACTCACCCCATAAATTCGTTGAGAATCTTGATGAAATTGCGGCGTAGGATTTTGAGAGATCACTTCCGTCATCAACGTCTTTAAGTATGGCGCGTGCGCTTCAAACAGTGATAATTGATCGATGGCATTTTGACTAAAATAGACCGGAAAATCATGCGGTTTTTCCACAGCAAACGCACTAATCGCCTCCGGAATCGCGTCGGAAAAAGGGATATAAGGTTTAATACAATAGATCGGCGTTCCATCCATGAGATCATGTCCTGAAACCTCAATTGCGCCCGACTTGGCATCAATCGCTTCAATTTTTACTGCTGATAACCCTAATCCATTTGGGCGAAAGGAGCTTCTCGTGGCAAACACCCCCATTCGCTCATTGCCGCCTAATCGCTGTGGTCTGACAGTTGCTTTACCATTCCACTCATTTTGATGAAAGCCAAACGTGAGCCATAAATGGCTTGATAACTCTAAACCTTGTAGATAATTCTCATGATTAAATGGTGCTAATAGACGAATAGTACCGCGAGCCGATTTAGCAATCCCAGCTTGCCGAGGAATCCCAAATTTCTCTGGGAAACACCCTTCCATCACCGCAACCGCTTGAATCT
>DXHP01000221.1 GCA_019113305.1 Candidatus Ignatzschineria merdigallinarum
TTGCTGATTTTCCGGCAGATAAAAACTCGTCAAATACGTCACCGGCACACCTTGAATCGATTCAGGATTAAACATCACAAAAAAATTCGGTTGCACTGTATCCCAATTAACCGAGCGAATGCTCGTAATGGTCGCACGATAATCTTCTCCGGCGATCACAAAGGTAAGCTCATCGCCGATTGTAGCATTCAATCCTTTCGCTAAATCCTCCTCAAGTGAGACTAAAATCCCTGTTGAATCTGCTTGCCACCATTCGCCAGCGATCAATTTATTTTCTGCCGGTAAATCAGCGCTCCACGTTAAATTAAGATCTCGTTTAATCGAATTTTTCGCCCGATCATTGGTTAACGTCATCTTTCGTACAGACTGATCATTAATTGCCGTTAAGCGGCCTGCAACCATCGGATAAAAGGGAGAGATATTGGGCGATAAAGTCGCCACTTGCGCCCTAAAGTGAGATCGATCTTCCTCCATAATATTCATGGCAAAATAATTAGGTGCATCTGCCGGCAATTGATCTTGCCATGTTTGCAACAATTCTCCACGGAGCATCATCACTAATGCCATCGTCATTAAGATAATGCCGAAAGCAACAATCTGCCCCATCGATTTTACCGGTTGCCGCAAGGTTTGCCCAAGTGCCATTCGCCAAACAAAAGAGGAGCGAGATAGTAATCTACGTAAAAACGTCACTGAAATATATAAAAGTGCTCCTAAAAATAGCACCATCAACATTGCGCCACCCAAAAGCGCTAACGTTAAACCGATATTGAGGCTCAACTGCCACATAATGAAGAAGAGTGCAAGCAATGCAATACCGTAAACCACAAAGCTCTTGAGCGGTACCGGCATGAGATCTTCTCGCAATACGCGTAACGGCGGTGTTCTGCCTAGCGCCGCTAAGGGTGGCAGCGCAAAACCGATTAACACTGTAAATCCTGTAGCGATTCCCGCTAATGCCGGAAAAATTCCGCCTGATGGTAATTTACCGCTAATCAAATCTTGTAACAGAATAAACAATCCTAACTGCGCAAGCCAACCTAAGAGCGCACCAACAACCGCACCAATGATACTCACATAAAAGAGCTCAAAGCCATATAGCCAAAGTACCTGTTTTTGCTGCATTCCTAAAGAGCGGAGCAAAGCACTTGCATCATAACGATTACTGGCAAATTGATTCGCCGATAAGGCAATCGCCACGCTCGCGAGTAAAATTCCTACCAAGCTCGCAAGATTAAGATAGGTTTGCGCACGATTCAACGCACCACTCACTTCTTGGCTACCATCTGCGATAGTAAGAATCTTCTGATTCGGCGTTAATGTTTTCTTGAGTAACGGTTGTAACTCTTTAATTGATGCGATATCGCCTGTCCAAAGATCACGATACGTCACTCGACTCCCTTTTTGCACCGCGCCAGTGGCTTCTAAATCAGCGCGATTCATCAATGCAAAGGGATTAAAACTATAAAAATTTGCCGAGCGATCCGGCGCATAGGTGATAATTTTAGTGATCGTCAAAGGTTGTCTGCCGATATCAACGACATCGCCAATCGCGAGATTCAAACCATACAGCAAGCGAGATTCTACCCAAACCTCCCCCGATTTTGGTCCTTCATTCACGGCATATTCTGGTAACTCAAGATCATCTTGAATCTTCAATTGTCCTCGAAGGGGATAATTGCTATCAGCGGCTTTCACTGCGACCAGCTGAAGATCATCACCATTTAAAATCACCGTGGAAAAGTTCACCGTTTTTGCATGATCTAAGCCCAAGTCGCTAGCAAGTTTTAGCTGCTCATCGCTAATATTCTCATTACTACGAAGCACTAAATCCGCCGCAAGAAACTCGCCCGCTCGCGCCTCCATCGATCCATGTAAACGCGCACTAAAATAACCGATTGCCGTGCTAATCATTACGGTAATCAGCAATGCAACTAGTAATATCCGAAGCTCTCCGGCGCGAATCTCTCGAATGAGCTGTTTAAACGCCAAACCTGCTAATTGCCCCAAAGATAACTTATTCATCTTTAAAATCCTGTGATACTAAACGCCCTGCTTCGATCTGAATACGGTTTTGACAACGTGCCGCTAATCGTTCTTCATGCGTCACGAGTACCAAAGTCGTTTTCGATTCCGCATTTAACTGAAAAAGCAGTTCAATAATCGATTCTCCCGTTTTGGTATCCAAGTTTCCTGTGGGTTCATCGGCAAACAAAATCGAGGGATTCGAGGCAAATGCTCGCGCAATCGCCACACGTTGCTGCTCACCGCCAGATAATTGCTTTGGATAGTGCTGCGTTCTTGCGGCTAATCCAACACGCTCTAATAATTCAAGCGCACGCGCCCGTGCATTTTTATTGCCTTCAAGCTCTAACGGCAACATTACATTTTCAACAGCCGTTAACGATTCTAATAATTGAAATGATTGAAATACAAATCCCACATGTTCGGCACGGAGTAAGGCTCTTTGATCTTCATTCATTTGGCTTAATGAATTGCCGGCTAATAAAATCTCACCTTCCGTTGGCACATCTAATCCTGCCAACAATCCTAATAATGTGGATTTCCCAGAGCCAGAGCTGCCGACAATTGCTAAACTAGCGCCTTCATGCAGTTGAAAAGAGATATCTTGTAAAATGGTTAATTTC
This sequence comes from Candidatus Ignatzschineria merdigallinarum, assembly GCA_019113305.1. Lineage (GTDB taxonomy): Bacteria > Pseudomonadota > Gammaproteobacteria > Cardiobacteriales > Wohlfahrtiimonadaceae > Ignatzschineria > Ignatzschineria merdigallinarum. The sequence goes on from DXHP01000221.1 coordinate 2,649, forward strand.
TCAGTCGTTTCTACTGACTTTCCAACATGTTGGGCATCCAAAATTATCGTCGTCATCACTTATCTCAATGCGTTAAAATTTTAAAGAATCATCATAACATCTTTTAAACCATCCATAATTGTCTGTTGGGTGATTTACAGCTTGATGGCAAGAAAGGATTTTAAATCTAGTTGCAAATCATCTCTGAAAGAACGTTCTAGCACTACAATTTAAAACCGATTTCACTATAATAAACATCGAGAATCGAACACTATCCTCTTAAAAAAATATTGCCGACAATTTCCAAAACCCCCATTTCCGGCATTATCACTATCACTGACAAAAGGTTTTTAAAATGCGATTTATCACCCACTTAAAACTGACGATTGCCTTGATTTTCCTCTCTTCCATTGCCCAAGCGCAATCGATTTTGATTGTCGGCGATAGCATTAGTGCAGGATTTGGTATTAATCCTGAAGAAGGCTGGGTTGCATTATTAGAAGAAAAACTCCAAGCCGAAAATTCGCCATACTCAATCATTAATGCTTCTATCTCCGGCGATACCACCACCAATGGTTTAGCGCGCTTACCAAGTTTATTAGAGAAGCATCAGCCAGAGATTACCATTATTGAATTAGGCGGAAATGACGGATTACGTGCAACGCCGCCGGTAAGAATTTCTGAAAATCTTGCTAAGATGATTGAACTTAGCAAAGCAGCCAATAGCAAAGTACTATTAGTCGGCATTCAACTACCGCCAAACTATGGCGATGCTTATTTAGCGCGATTTTTGGCAATCTATCCTGAATTAGCAGAGCAACATCAAGTTGCCGTATTGCCATCAATTGTCGAAAAAGTGGGCGGTAATGCTGAACTGATGCAGAGCGATGGGATTCATCCAAATAGCGCAGGACAACCTTTCATGCTCGAAGCCGTTTGGGAACAGTTAGAACCGTTACTGTAAACTTCTGCATGCCGATAGTTTTGAATAGAGCGTTCACCATCATTGCTGACATATAATGGGAAGACACATGATTAGATAACCCTATCGCCGTTTTAGTTTAAAAATAGTTTCAATAATCGCTGCTGGCGCACGATTGATAAAAGCTTGCAAGCATTCCCT
>DXHP01000222.1 GCA_019113305.1 Candidatus Ignatzschineria merdigallinarum
GTACCAAAACTTGGATGGTCGATATAGGCATCGCCGGTGACGAAAATAATGTCACAACTATCCCATCCTAAAAGATCCATCTCATCGCGCGTCGTTGGCAAAAATGGTGCCGTGCCAAAACGATGCGCCCAAAACTTTCGATACGAAAAAAGTGGCGTCACGCCCTCAAACTCTCTCACAATCGTAACCCTTAAATATAACAATCAATCGGCCATTATAGCGTGTTTTTGTAGACTTTTTAAGATTACGATAATTTATTAAACCACTGAAATAACAATGATTCTCATATGCAAAAATCCAATATAATTCCTGCTATAAAAATCCCAATTTGTCCGATCAAGATCATAAAAAATGAGCGCAAAATTTACATCTAAAAATGAGAGGCGTAGAATAGTACCCCACGCCCTGGTAGCTCAGTCGGATAGAGCGTTCTCCTCCTAAGAGAAAGGCCACAGGTTCGATTCCTGTCTAGGGCGCCAATTCTTTCATTATTTTCAGACAATCATTAAGAGCATTACCCCGATTAATCCTACGATAACAATCATCAACCAGAAAAGTATCTCTGATAGGTGATTAAAGGGAAGCTCAATACCCAATTTTTCTTCAATCTGCTGATAAAAAAATCTCTGAACAAAGATATAGAGATAAAATGCAATCAATCCTCCTATAATAATTAGCCGAGGATAATGTTTCTTTTGATTACTTTTATTACTCAGTAATTTCTCTAATTGTGATCCTTGATGAGATTGAGCCATAGAATCAGCTAATTCAAGTCCCATCTCTTCAATCACGATTCCCTGATTAAACAAAATAGGGGAATCTCCGTAATCCCCAAGCCCCATCAGAGTTATCAATAAAAAAATGAATAATTTCATACCGAATTTATATTGTTTGCAATGGAGTGTTCATTTTAGTAAAACTAACCAAAGAATTCTTATAAAAAGGAAACCAATTGATGAAACTCTATCTTTTAATGGCGAGCGTGATGCTCTTATCCGCCTGCTCAGTACGTGCTGATATGCCCAATCGTGTGGTGATTGATTCAGAAGGTGTTACCATCGATGCAAAACAAAATGGAAACGGCAATTTCTGCCCGCCCGGACAAGCGAAAAAGGGGAATTGTTAAGCGAAGTATTCAGCAAAATAACAAAACTCGATAGTTTTACTTTCCGCAAAAAAGACTATCGAGTCGATTATTAATCTTCAATAGAACAAAGAGTTAGAGATAGCTCTCTTATACATTTAACTCAAAAGACCTCTTTAAAATATACGAATCATACGTTTTCATTTATACTTATACTCATGATACTAGCACTACGACCTTTTTTACGATTAATCTTACTGATAGGACTCCTTATGGGATACCTCATGAGTGATTTCGTTGCGGGTGCTATTGATCATCATGAAACACTCCCCACTCAAACATTAACGTGGCACGATCATGCTAGTGAGGTAGCCTCGGCATTTCAGCAACCAATCTCTGCCCATCATGGGTGCATAGAAATGTGTGAGTTAGGCGGTAGTCATCACTGTTTGCTCTGTTTATCGCTCATCGAATATAGAGCCTCAATTTATCTAGAATACCCAACGAATCATACAATCATTTCGGATCGATTTAATTTGAACGATGGTATCTATACGCTTGAATTACCGCCCCCTATAAATGCTCTTCTTATTTAATTAGTTAAATATAACGAAAATCAACCATTCCACACCTTTCAAAACGCTGATAATACTCATTTTCAGGCGCAATATTCGCCATAGTAAGTATTTGGAATGGTTTAATTAAATATGCATTTATAAGGATTTATAAGATGAAAAAACGATCTCTTTATTTAGTAGGATTATCTTTAATAAGCTCTTTTACGCTAGCAGATACCGCTCTTCCCGAAGCCGTTCTTTACAAAGATAAATATTGTGGTTGCTGTACAGAATATGTAAATTATCTAAAAAAAGAAGGGGTGAGTGTAAAAGCAATCGATCACCCTGATATGCGGACAATAAAATATCAATATGGAACCTATCAAGGCGCTAGTTGCCATACGATGATTATGGGAGATTATGTGATTGAAGGACATGTACCAATCGCATCGATTCAAAAACTTTTTAAGGAAACACCGAATATTAAAGGTATTGCACTTCCTGGAATGCCCGCCAGTTCACCTGGAATGGGCCCGGCAGTGGAAGGCAGTTTAAGCATTATGACCATTGAGCATTCTAGTGAAATTAAAGAGCGATTTAATCAAGAGTAATGCTTTATTAAGCATCCTATAAAAAAGCTAGCGCTTAAAGTTTCAGATTAGAAACGTTAAGGGCTAGCCTTCATTATTAAGCCCCCACTACCCGCGTAATTGCCCGATAATGAGAAGCAGTGCGATAATGATCATTAAAAAGCCTGAGATTCGGCTGACAATGAGCGCCGCTGAAGGACGCGTTTGCAATACCGCTTGCGAGCAATAACCGACGAGCGAGTAGATAATGGCGCTACTGAAAATATGAATAAGGCCGAGTAATACGAGCTGAATGGGCAGTGCCCATGATGAGCCCGGATCGGTAAATTGGGGTAATAGCGCCAAAAAGAGCAGTAAAACTTTTGGATTTAAGCCGCTGACAAAAAAGCCCTTCACTGCCCAACTTTTTGAGCTATTCATATCGGCAACGCTGGCCTCACTTGGGCGAGAGGGCGAACGCACTAAATTGGTCCCAAGCCAGAGTAGATACCCAGCGCCAAGTAACGTAATCGTCGTCATTAAAAT
>DXHP01000223.1 GCA_019113305.1 Candidatus Ignatzschineria merdigallinarum
CAACCTTGTAATGCAATATTTAAAATTTATGTGGTTAATCCAATTCAACCCTAGATTGCAAATTTTAAAAATAACTCAGCAAAAATAAAAGGTGAAATTTATAAAAATCCCACCCTATAATGCAAATACCCAATAAAAAAGCGAATCAGGAAGATCTTGAGGAGACGGTCGTTTCTGTTGCGATGAATCCTTTAGAGCAGAGTGAGCAAACTTATCGATTACAATTTTATGCCAGAGGTTCAGAGTGCGGTGTATATATAAATGATCAGCTTGTTTATGATACTTACGGTAATAGCATTGGCTCGATGGTCGGCGATCATGTCGATAATATTAATAGTTTTTTGCAAAACGGTGAGAATCGATTAGCTTTAAAATTGTTAAGTCGTGGTGATTATTTTGAACCCGGCGATGATTATCAGTGTAAGGCATGGATTAAAGCTGGAAAAGGGAAATCTATTAGTGAAGTGGTTGCCTATCTAAATGTGGATTATGCCGGCGTTGAGCATTTTACAATGGGTGATAGTGCCGAGTTTGTTTATGATGTGCCGACAAACTTTGTGCCACAATTTGAAGTGGTGGAATCTGAGCGCCGAGAAAAAGAAGCGATCGTTTCTGGAACGCTAACGTTTTATAATTTATCAGTAGAAGATATAAAATAAAAAATCAATATCATGAAATTAGTTCGAGATTATCTGAGTAAAAGTTCTTTTAAAAGCCAATCGATGGTTGATCTCTTTAAACCAAAACAGATCTCATTATCAGAGATAATCGTTCAATCATTATTGTTAGAGAAATTAGAAGGATCTATAGATTATGGAGAGTGAGCTAGAGCGTCATACTAAGCAGGAATTAAGATCTAAGTATCTATTGCCGGTGATTTTGGCAATTGCGATCTTTATGCAGATGCTCGATACCACGATTTTGAATACGGCGCTTCCGAGTATTGCCGCAGATCTGAATGAACCGCAGTTGAAGATTCAATCAATTTTGATTAGTTATACCTTGGTATTAGCGATTTGTGCGCCGATTAGTGGCGTTGTTGCGGATAAGATTGGGACGAAGCATACCTTTTTATTGGCAGTAATCTTTTTTACACTAGGATCCCTCTTTGCGGCATTATCAATGACTTTAACGCAGTTAACACTTTCTCGAATCCTACAAGGTGTTGGTGGGGCGATGTTAACGCCGGTGGCACGGTTAGCACTCATGAAAGCTTATGATCGTAAAGATTATTTGCGCGTGATTAATTACGCGATTACGCCGGCATTAATCGGGCCGATTTTAGGGCCTGTCATGGGCGGTTATCTTGTGCAATATATGAGTTGGCACTGGATATTTTTGATTAATATCCCGATTGGGCTGTTGGTGCTTGGGTTAGCATTTTTCTATATGCCGGACTTTCGAGGTGCACCGTTTAAGTTCGATCTTCATGGATATCTCATCTTTGCCATTGCCGTTTTTCTGATAACGTATGGTTTAGAATATTCTATTAATGGTGCTCATAAATGGTTGGCAATTCCGCTCATGATTAGCGGTATGCTCTTCTTAACACGATATTGGTTCTATGCAAGACGTAAAGATAAACCGCTATTTTCTTTAACATTATTGGATGTTCGAACATATCGAATTGGTCTGCATGGTAATCTTGTAGCTCGGTTAGGAATTAGCGCGATGCCATTTTTATTACCGCTCTTTTTCCAAGTCGCATTAGGATATTCACCAAGTGATGCAGGATGGTTATTGGTGCCGATAGCGGTTGGAGGATTAACCGTAAAGCCAGTTGTAACAAGAATTTTGCGTTTGACAGGTTACCGGCATGTACTGATTTGGAATACGGCGCTCATTAGTTTCTTTATCATTATGATTGGTGTTTTCGGGCGGGATATGCCAATTTGGGCGTTGGTGATTCAGCTCTATATCTTGGGGATTTGTAACTCAACACAATTTACGGCAATGAATACACTGACGATTGGTGATCTTGGGAAAGAGCAGGTGAGTAGTGGTAATAGCTTAATGGTCGTGAATCAGCAATTGGCGATGACGCTTGGCGTTGCATTTGCGGCGCTATTTTTAAACTTTTATGTCGGACAACATTGGTTTGTGTCAGAAAATACAGAGAAAGCGTTTCAACTCACTTTTATTAGCATGGGCGTTTTAACGATGATTGCGACATTGATCTTTGCAAAACTTCAAAAAGAAGATGGTGATTTTATGGCAGGTCGAAAACCTGCCGAATAATCGATATTTCTGGTTGTCTGTTTCTTGGTGAAGGGAAGGTCATTTAGCATTTGTATTGATCAGCTTGAATTTGATAAACCACGTGTTCGGCTAACAGATGATCCTTCGGTAAGCGAGGATGAAAGAAGTTCTCCGGCATTATTGTCATGCCAAGGGCTTGCATTAAACTTTCTGATGGCTTGTTTGTTGTTGCCGTAAAAGCCACAACTTTATCACGTTTTAAGGTTTCAAAAGCAAATTTCAAAACGGCAGTTGCGGCTTCTTTGGCATAACCTTGTCGCCAATATTGCGAACGTAAACGCCAGCCAATCTCTATACAAGGACTAAAATAGAATTGATCTGTTGGTTCATTAAGCCCAACAAATCCGATGACATCGCCAGTTGCTTTCACTTCGCAAGCCCAAAAACCAAAACCATTTTGATCAATACGGCGATTGATTTCATCAAATAGTGTTCGGCTTTCATCTTCAGATAATATTTCAGGGAAATGTTCCATGACGAGAGGGTCACTATTCATCGCTTTAAATGCCGAGAAATCTGTCTCTTTCCAAGGGCGAATAATTAATCTTTTGCTTTCGAGTTGGTAAAAAGGGATCGCTGTTTTTGATTGATTCATTTGGAAGCCTCTTTAGGAAGTTAGCAGATATTGTGAGATTGATGTTTCGAAGCTCTATTATTGAAGCGTTGCAACTTTACCATCTATAAAGTGCATCTCTCCACGATAAACTTTATTGTTTTTAAATTCCCCGATAAAGAAGGATTGATCACTTAAGGTCAGTTTTCCTCTGCCTTCAAATATGCCTTGTTGGTGCTCTCCTTTATAGATCTCACCGGTGATCATACTGCTTTTTCCAAAACCATGGGCTTTACCATTTTTGACATATCCTTGATAGATTGAGCCATCAGGAGAAATGAGTTTACCGAAGCCAGTTGCGGCTTGGTAATGTTGCTGATCTGCGCGGACTTCACTAATGTAGATTGTTTGATCCGATAATTGTAGATATTGATCTGGTGATAATGTCGTGATCTCTTTTTCGGCATCTAAATAGGGTTGGTTTTTTGCCGGTAGAGTCGTTGAGGCGCAAGCAGTAAGAATGATTGGAAGCAGTATCCATAGAAATCGTTTAATAAGTTTCATAGTATCGCCTAGTAAACCTCATTAAGAAAAATAATTTATCATTGAGTGTAGCATGATCATACGGTTTGCTTCGTTTCGTTGTTGGGAAAGTGGGTTTTCTCAAGACGAAAAAAAACGTCCTACAAAGGACGCCGCTTTCTTAAGATGGTCGGGGCAGAGGGATTCGAACCCCCGACCCTCTGGTCCCAAACCAGATGCGCTACCAGACTGCGCTATGCCCCGATCTTAATGTGTAGAAGTTGACGTAGTCATTATAAATTGGTCTTTGGGAAACCACTTATAAGTTATCTATTTGGGGTGAACGACGGGACTTGAACCCGCGACAACCGGAATCACAATCCGGGGCTCTACCAACTGAGCTACGCCCACCATAGATAGTACTTCTTTTTACCGCTTTTCTTTCTTAGAACCTGCTTGCCAATATTGCTTAATGGCGCGCTCGGCAGGACTCGAACCTGCTACCCTCGGCTTAGAAGGCCGATGCTCTATCCAGATGAGCTACGAGCGCTTAAAGCACTTATAGGACCGCATTTGAATTTTAAAATGGTCGGGGCAGAGGGATTCGAACCCCCGACCCTCTGGTCCCAAACCAGATGCGCTACCAGACTGCGCTATGCCCCGAAATTTTTATTCTTGCTTTCCAAGAAAGAAATGTATGATAGGACATTAACCTGAAACCGTCAAATTTTTGTGTAATCTTTAATCGCATTAAAGATTGTTTTTACTTGTACCCGCTCAATTGCTGCAGGAATCTCTGATTTTTCAATATCTTGGATGATTGGTTGTAAGTTGATATTGGAAACGGCTTCACGCATTGCTAGTAGATATTCGCGTTGTGGGTATTCACGATCCATAAAATGTAATCGACCTCTAGCATCCGCCATACAAGCATCAACAAAACGGACAAGATTTTGGGGTTTTCGTAGAGCATCGAGTTTCTTCAGAAGCTTTAAGATCGTTTTCGGACGCAGTACAAAGGCTTGATGCATCATTAAGTGATATTCAGTGACTTTAAGCGCAATATCACGATACTCTTTCGGCACTTTAAGGCGATCACAAAATTCCGCAACAAGCGGCACTCCGCGAATTTCATGCAGTTTATGGCTTGGCCACTCATTTTTAGGGGTAATGGCTTTGCCGTAATCATGACAAAGAATGGCAAATCGAGTGGGGAGATCATCCGTAATCGCAACGGAGGCTTCTAGCGCCATTAGCGTATGTACGCCAGAATCGATCTCAGGGTGATATTTTGCGGTTTGTGGCACGCCAAAAAGCGCTTCCACTTCAGGAAATAGCACTTCTAATGCACCCACTTCTCGTAGTGCATTAAAAAATTCCTGCGGTGATGCTTCGCCTAAGGCTTTGTTGAGCTCTTGAAAGACGCGCTCGGCAGTTAAGGCTTCTAATTCGCCTGACTGAATCATGATTTTGATTAGCGCTTTGGTCTCTTCGGCAATGGTAAATCCATATTGATGATAACGCGCATAGAATCGGGCTAAGCGTAAAACACGAACTGGATCCTCAATAAATGCATCACTGACATGGCGAAGAATACGATTGTCGATATCTTGAACGCCACCGTATGGATCGATCAGATTGCCATCCGCATCTTCGGCAATGGCATTAATCGTGAGATCTCTTCGTAGAAGATCTTCTTCCAGCGTAATGGAGGGATCGGCACAGACTTCAAATCCTTGATAACCTTTCGCCACTTTGCGTTCAGAACGTGCAAGTGCGTACTCCTCCTTTGTTTCCGGATGGAGAAATACGGGAAAATCTTTACCCACTAATAGATATCCGGCATTTGTCAGTAGCTCCGGCGTTGCGCCCACAACAACCCAATCATGTTCATGGTAAGGATGCTTCAGTAACTTATCTCGTACAGCGCCGCCAACGAGGTAGGTCTGAAATGATGTCATAATGATTCCTAGTTTTTCTTATTGCTGATCGATTGATTATGCCCGATTATAACGCATTTGCGTCAAGTCTGATTTCTGTTTTATTGGTTTTTTATGTATTTGATGAATGTGTTTTTAGGGGCGATTTTCGTATTTAACAGAGTTGTATGATGTCGAACATCACGATTGTTATGCTTTTTGAGGTTAACGCCCCGACATTTTTCTGATTTTAGAATATGTCTTTTGTATTTAACAGAGTTGTATGATGTCGGACACTACGATTGCTGTGCTTTTTGAGGGTAATGCACCGACATTTGATTGCTTTATTGCCAGCATACGATTTTTGAAAGTGTGTCAGTATTAGATTGATAGTTATTTTAGTTTAAAAAGCGCTTTTATAATTGCTGGCGCGGGATTGTTAAAAGAGTGCAACCATTCTCTCCAGTCACGCATTAACTTTTAAATAGAATCTTTAACTAGAGAGTTTTAAGTCGATTTCTCTATCACTTTGAGTGACTCTAATTTTTATCTTGGTAGTTAAAAAAGATAAAAAATAGCGAGAAGTTATTTCTCGCTATTTTAATAATAATTATGATGATGAATTATCCGATGGAATGATTACTCTTCGATCGTGATTGTCCCAGGTTTTACCATGATGTTTTTCAGCTCAGGTTGATACATATCTTCGATAACGGTGACCGGAATTTCATATTTTCCCGGCACGGCCGCTTCAATGATGTAGACAAACTCTTGTTTTTGATTTGCTTCCATTGGTAGAGAAACGAGGTAACGATCAAATCTAAACTCTTCATGTTCAATCCGATTTCTTTGGGCAAAATCAATATTGAGATCTTCATAAAAGGCAAAGAGATCATCGCTGATGAGATTCGGATTCACAAGATTAAAACCGCCGGGAATATAATCAACAATTAAACCACTCGGTAAACTCATCGATGGATTCACTTCTAAGCGCACCGTAATACGATCGCCGACTTTAAATGTTTGTCCGACTAAATCATTGAGTGATTTTGTAAAATCCATTGGGAAGGCAGTCGATTGAACTGGCGCTTTAGGATATCCCGATATCTGATACTCCATAAATAAGGTCGAATCCGTCAAGAGTGATGCAATACTATTTGCCGGAATTGGCGTATTTGCTGTTATCTCGCGTTCTTCACCATTTATCACAAGTTTAATCGGCGCCTGATCTTGCGGCATATCAATGCCGAGCTTAATCAACGCATAACGATCTTGAGTACTGAAGTATTGACGATCAGCAAGAATAGTATCGAGCGTTAAAAGTAAGGATTCTTGTAATTGTGGGTTGATCTCAAAGCCGCGAGCAGTAAGCTCATTGAGGATTGAGAGTGATAATGCTAACTCTGAAACACTCGATTGATAGTAACCATAGGTTTGATTCTTCGATTCGAGTTTTTGCCAAATTGCATTGAGATATTGATTGCCGGCAGTTTCACTTCCTAAAATCATTGAGGATGCGCCAAGATAGGCAGATCCGAGTGGGGATAGACGATGCTCAAGATTCTTCAGGAAGAGAATATCGGCATTAAAAATTTTACCTTCTTTTGCCAAAATCCACGCGGCATAGCTGACATTCGCAAGGTTATAGCTCGTTAATAGCTGCTGATAATCTCGCCCAATATCAGTGCCATATTGGTTATACACTTGTTGTGCGGCATTGATCTGCTGTTTGAGATACTTCAAAGCATCATCTAAGACGATTTGCGGAATGAGCGCTGGATATTGCGCTTTGGCTTGGCTTAAGAAGTCGGTGATATAAACAGTTGTCGCAAAATAGCTTGGACCATCCGACCAGAGCGAAAAACCGCCATCTAAGCGTTGGCGATCAAGGAGACGATTGATCGTGCTTTTCATCATTTCCGTTTCCCAAGCAGCAAAACTTTCAGTTGTCTGTTTGGGGTGATTTGCAATTGATTGCTCGTAAGCCCGTGTTTTTTCGGCATCAAGAATAGGATTATCCTTGAAGAGCCATGGGAATGCTTTACTCGTGATCTGCTCTGTACAGCCGTACGGATATTGAAACAAACCATTGGTATAGGCCAGCACGTTGATTTGCGGATAACGTGAGAGCGTCACCGTTTCGGCATATCCTTTACTAAAGTGTCCAGAAATTTCAAGATTGCGTTGCCATTGCATCTCTTTATTGATGGTTTTACGCTCGTAAAGTGCTGTTTCTTCTGTTTTATGAACGGTGCCAATTTGATAGCTGCGTGTGGCTTTAAAGCTATTTGAATCAATGTCGAGGATCACTTCGGCAAAAGGTGCAAATTCCGTGAGTTTAATAGGAATAAGAATCGAGCGTTTCTCCTCTTTTTTGAGGGAAATCGACTCTTTAAATGAGACCTCAAATTGCTCACTGGATAGCGAAATACCCACATCATCAGCTTGACCGCTCATATTGACTAATGTGAGCGAAACAAAGCTTTGATCGCCGACACGAATAAATCTTGGTGTGATGATATCGGCAATAATTGGCGCACGAATCACCATCGTTTCATTGGCTTCTCCCACTTGATCTTGATTGAAGAGCTTCACGGCAACTTCCGCTTCGCCATTAAAATCAGGAAGATCGAAAGTAATGCTCGCTTTGCCATTTTCGAGCGAAATCAGCTCGGAAGAGAGTGATACGGTTTTCATCTCTGTCAGATTGGGAATGCCGGCATCAGCCTCTTCATCGAGTGCGGCATCACCGCCGAATTGCGGATTTAAGAGTGAACCATTACCACGCTTAAAAAGACGACTATAGTAATCGATAATCTCGGCGCTATAACGGCGATGTTTAAAGAACGCATCAAAGATCGATACAGGCTTTTCTGGGATCATATTTAAAATCCCTCGATCAGTAATGCTTACCGTTGCGTAAAGCACTTCTTTGTCGGCGGTTTTTAGTGCTGCCAATTGGGATTCATTGAGTGCGATCTCAATCGTCACCGGTTGATCAGGTTTTGTGATCGCTGGGAAAGAGAGTTCAGGTTGTAATTGTCGCGCCTTTGTCTCAATTTTTAGTGGAATAATACCGAGTGAACGCACCGTTTCATTGTTTTGGTCATGAGAAATGAGTAATCCCGAAATGTAGAGATCATGACGATTCCATGTAGAATCAAACGGGATCTTAACGGTAGTTTGTCCTTTTTGCACAGAGAGGTTTTTCTCAAATAACAGTGAAGTACCTTCCACTAATAATGTTAAGTTTCCGGCAAGTGGTGCATCAATTGTGAGTTCAATCATCTCTCCCGGCGTGAAGCTTGGTTTTTGAGTGGAGAGATTTAAATGTAGCGGTTTTGCCGCCGGTAATTGTCCGGAGCCAGAAGCATTCCATGATCCTGCAAAAGAGAATTCGGATGTTAAACCACTATTGAGATCTTTAATCTCTAATGTATAATCGCCCCAACTATTGGGGGAAAACTCGTAATCAATCACGCCCGTGCTTTCGATGACTTTTTGTTCACGAATTTGGTAACCATAATGGCTATGACAATCCCAACCACGAGATTCGCTATAAACCCAAGTACAGTAAGGATCTTGGTATTTGAGTGAGAGTAGGAATTTACTCGGCGCAATCTTTCCTTCTGGTGTTGCCGTAAAGAGCTCAAATTTCGCATCTTGCCCGTAACCTAATTCCTCTTTTTGGAAGAGAGGGCGAATCACCGGCACGGTTTTCCCCGGCCAAAATTGATGTTTTACCGAGCGAGTAATGCCTAATACAGAGCCATCTAGAATATTCACCGCAGCATTTAATTGCATGACGGCAGAAGGCGTTGCATATTCTTCAGTGGAGAAAGGCAAACCGATGGATGCTGTTGTTTCGCCATTATCATCTAATGTTCCATGATCGCTAGTTTCACTACTGAATGTTTCTGCGGGGAATTGTTCAATGCCGGTAAACCAATCTTTCTTGCCCGTAAAAGGGGTTCGATTGATCTTAAATTCACTTTGAATATTATAATCATTGAGTGCTGCCGGTGCGCCAAATAGGTAACGGCTGTGGATTGTGAGATCGAGCATTTCATCATATTGATAAGGACGCGATTCGCCGGTCACAATTAGTTCCATCCGTTCCGGCATAAATTCTTCAATATAGAGTTTGAGTGAACCGAGCGGCAATTCGCTTGTTGCATCCGTACGTGCTTCGATTTTCCAAACGCCGGTTTTTGCATCAATCGGCATTTTAATATCAGTTTGATAGAATCCTGCTTTTTGCGGATCAAGTTGGTAGTTACTATAGACTTTTCCTTGCGGATTAATCAGTGCGATAGTCAGCGGTTGTGCCGGCAATAATTGTCCATCATGATCACGCAATAACGTATTGAGCGTAATGGTTTCTCCCGGTCTGAAAAGCGTGCGATTCGCGTAGAGATAAGCGACATCATTAGTGCTTAAGGCGCCGGTAATAGGATATTCGTTAAGATCTAACGCAATCTCTTTAAGCGGTAAAATAGAGACATCATCTTGCTGTTTGACAACAATCACATCGCTCGACTTTAAGCGCTGAGGAATTTCACATAAACCATCTTTAAAGGTACAGATTGTGGCTGACTTTTCGAGCTTGCGATGGTTGCTACGCCAGATTTCTAGGGTTGCATCACCATTGAGTGGCGCATTATTACTAAATTGGTTGCCAATAATGAGCGTGCTATTGGGATAAAGTCTTGCTTGCAGACCAATATTAGAGATAAAGACGATGCGCGTATCAATATCCTTATAGATCTGTCCCGCGGGATTCACGGTGACGAGATAAGCGCCGGGTTTAATGTTTTTATCCAGTGGAATACGATGTTGGGTTTTCTCTTCGAGTTTGGTTCCTTGCGGCGCAACGTAACGGAAAATGCCGGCAGGCTGTGTATTTTTAACAAGTTGAGAAACTGTCCAACTCTGTAGATCTGAGCCGATATAGTAGTTTTCTAAAATATAAGGGAGATTTTCAATTGCATAATATTCGATATCGAGTTCATTGGTTCCGAGCATTTCTACAGGAATGCTGGCATTTTGAAGCGGTAAAACAGGGCCTCTGCCGATAAACTTCACTGTTTCACTCGGCGTACCAATATAGAGATATTGTTTTTTTACGGAATGAGATTCTGTGTGATGATAATCTTTCGTTTCAATTTGATAGCTTCCTTGTGAAACAGGATAGTAAGAGAGGCGATAACCATCTTTACTCAAATGCCATTGTCCTTGAGAATCATCCTCATATTCATAATTATCATCATTATAGGATTTTACGGAGAACTGAGATTGTGCGTGTTCTTTAGAAAAAGTTTGCGGCGCACTAAAGAAGATCGAAAGCGTCTCTTGCTGATCGATTTTTGCGGCATTAATGGATTGTACTTGTGCATTTGCCGGCAATAATATGGAGAGCAAAATGCTGATATAAACGATCATCATCATGATCGCTGTGGAATTTTTATGGCTTTGAGTTAACCGTTGAAGCTGTTGCAATGTACTCATCAATTGATCTCCCGATTCTTGAAGAATGATTGCAAGCATTATGCCAAAATTTCTTGAAATCTGTCAGAATGATACGGGGAATTTTTCGTAAAATAATGGGAGTGAAGAGGGTTTTAAGTGATCGAATTGACTTCCTGAATTCAACATTCCTTTAAAAGGTGATGTATCGCTGGAGAGAATGTTGGCATGCTTGATGATCAAGCGTGTGCCAGCAGTTGTCATAACAATTTTTATACGAATCGACTATACATTACCGTGCTAAAACAACCTTTTAAAGTTGATGGCGACTGGAAAAATGCATTGCAATGCATTCATTAATCTCGTGCTGGCTATTAAAATTGCTTTAAAATAAGTCTTTAATTTTAATTGATGAACTATTAGGGGGATTTTGCTAATGCTGTATTAGTTATTAGCATGAATCTTCAGAAACCGAAATGCCGGAATATATTTCTTAAAAGGATGTTATCAATATGGCCAATCATCGCATCCATCCGCGCCGACAGTTTGGTCGCATTTTTTGGCGATCTCTGCTTGTGATCAGCGGTTTATGTTTGCTGATGATGGGGAGTTTTGCCGTATTAAATGCTCTCTATCCCTTAGATGTGCCAAAGGTTGAGATCTCGACAACGGTGGTTGCGAAAGATGGAGAAGTACTCCGGCAATTTGCGGATGAGAATGGGGTTTTTCGGCACTGGACAACATTGGAGGAAGTTTCTCCTGATTATCTCAATGCGCTAATTCAATATGAAGATCGTTATTTTTATCAACATTTTGGGGTTAATCCACTTTCATCTCTGCGAGCACTTTGGCAATGGGCAAAAAATGGAAAGATTATCTCCGGCAGTTCGACCTTAACGATGCAAGTGGCGCGATTGCTCTATCCGCATGATCGTACGATAAAAGGGAAATTTGAGCAGGTTTTTCGAGCTTTACAATTAGAACTCCAATACAGCAAATCGGAGATTCTCACGCTCTATATTAATCTTGCGCCGATGGGCGGAAATTTAGAAGGAGTTAGTGCTGCAAGCCAGCGTTATTTCTCTAAAAAGGCGAGCGAACTTACTTTATCTGAAAGCGCACTGTTAGTCGCTCTACCGCAAAGACCTTCCATTTATCGTCCGGATCGAAACCTTGAAAAAGCGCGTTATGCGCGTGATAAAGTTTTACAACGTTTATATGATTTTGCAGAAATTGATGAAGTAACTTACCTCACCGCAACTCAAGATCCGATTCATTATCTGCCAAGCGAAACGCCCTTTTATGCGCCGTTGTTAGCGGAGCGTTTACGCCGAGAAAATCCCGAGCAACATCGTATTGAAACGACCATTGATTACTATTTACAGCGGCAGTTAGAAACTTTTTTACGAAAAGAGAGCGCCCGATTTCCGGCAAATGTCTCTGCAGCGATTTTAGTAGTGAATAATCAAACGCATGAAGTGGCGAGTTATATCGGTTCAGTTGATCTGTTTGATCGAAGCCGCGCCGGATTTGTGGATATGGTGACTGCGATTCGCTCGCCGGGATCGACTTTAAAACCTTTTGCTTTTGGCTTAGCGCTTGATTACGGCATTATTCATGAGGCAAGTTTATTGACAGATGTGCCACGATCTTTCGATGGTTATGAACCGCAGAATTTTGATCGCAAGTTTCGGGGAAGAGTGCCGATGTATCGAGCGCTTCAACAATCGCTCAATGTACCAGTTGTGCAAGTTTTTCAGCATTTAACACCGCACTATTTCTTAAAGTCGATGCGAGATGCCGGCATTCAACTTACGGTAGAAGCACCGACATTGAGCCTGATTCTCGGTGGTGTTGGCACGACTTTAGAAGCGCAAGTCCAATTATTTTCGAGCTTGGCAGCCTATGGACGTATTTATCCGTTGAGAATGTTACATATGCCGGAAACTGTGGAGAGCGAGCAGAAGCCAATGAACGGAAACGTTCTCCTTTCACCAGAAGCGAGTTGGATTATCACAAAAACGTTACGAAGTGTCAGTCCGCCAAAACGAATAAACACACGAAAAATAGCCTGGAAAACCGGCACAAGTTACGGTTATCGTGATGGTTGGGCGCTAGGAGTTAGTCCGGATTGGGCGGTAGGTGTTTGGATCGGACGACCAGATGCCGTGCCAAATGTCGGAGTATTGGCGGGTGATATTGCCGCGCCGATGCTGTTTGATATTTTTGCCTTTTTACCAAAAGATCAAACAACCTTTCAAAAACCGTACAAAGTCATGCCGGAAACGATCTGTTGGCCATCGGGCAGAAAACAATCCCAAGTGCCGGCACATCAATGTTTGGAAACCTTTCAGATTGATACTATTGCTGGTAATGTGCCGCGAACGCTCTATGATGCGAAAGGAGAATCGCCACACGAAGGTTGGCCGAAGTTATTAGCGGACGACTTCTTGGCAAAAAATGGGCATCAATCCCCCAGCATCAGTCGTCAAGATTATCTAAATCAAGCGCATCAGCGAAAAATAGATCAAGAAGGATTACAAGGGTCTTCAGCACCGCTAGATTCAAATTCTCCGGCAATTCATGGGATCAAGATTGTGACGCTTGCCAATGAAAGTATCATCTTTAAATCGGCGTATAAAATCCCTTTAAGCGCACAAGGAAAACCACCATTTCGTTGGTATTTAG
>DXHP01000224.1 GCA_019113305.1 Candidatus Ignatzschineria merdigallinarum
AAATCTTAAGTTTCTGTAAGATAAGAAAATACTGTTTCTCAACAAAAAATATAACTACAACCGTCAACAAAAATAGATTTTATAATTATATATCATATAGATAGATCGTTTACAATTAAATTGATATTCATGGAAAATCATTGACAAAAAACACTTGGAACGAAAAATTCTACTTTTAACAATCTATGAGAATGAATATAATGACCTGAATCAATTTGTTAAACCATGATAAAACAGAAGGAAAGATTCATGAAAAAATTAACCGCAATCTTACTCGCAGCAGGTATCTCTATGAGCGGCGCAATGGCAGCTGATATCGAAAGAACCGCAGCACCAAACGGTTTCCCAATCTCAACTGTTGTATCAGTACCAAGCGATGCAAAAACATTCTATCTTAGCGGTGTTGTACCACCAAAATTAGAAGATGGCACTTTCGCAAGATCAACTGAAGATCAAACTGTCGGTATTCTTAACACCATCAAAGAAACTCTTGAAGCACAAGGTTTAACAATGGCTGACGTTGTTAAAATGCAAGTATACTTAGTGGCAGATCCTGATCTTGGCAAAATGGACTTCACTGGCTTCATGAAAGGTTACACACAATTCTACGGTGAAGCAGAAGGGGCAGAAGCTAAAGTGCCTGCGCGTTCAGCATTCGAAGTAAAAGCACTTGCATTCCCAGAGTGGTTAATTGAAATCGAAGTCATCGCTGTTAAATAATTTTTTATCACTCTTTTAAATAAGTGATAATCCCAAAAAGCTAAAAATTATTAAAATTTTTAGCTTTTTTGTTATCTGCTATAAAGTTATTGTAAACAATTTCTACTAATTATCATACCTACTTGTCTTTCATCATTATTTTTGACAAAAAATAGTTTACAATATACTTATTCTTTTAATAAAGGATTTAGGAGAACCAAATTACCAGCTATGACTCGTATTAATGTAATTGATCCTAAAAAACTATGTGACCAACACTTACTAGCAGAGCACAGAGAGTTAACAAGAATTCCGAATGATATTGTCAAACGGCAAGGGGATGTTCCTCTCTCAAACTCAACAAGATACCTATTAGGTACAGGTCACGTGACTTTTTTTCGAGATAAACTCCTCTTTCTTAAAAAACGTTACGATGAACTTCATCGCGAATGTTTAAGAAGGGGCTTTAATATTAACTATCGCTGGCCAGAGGAAGCAGTTCACTTTCGTGAACTTTGGAATGATTACCAGGTAACTACTCAAGATGTCCAACTCAACCAGGCAAGGATTGAGGAGCGGATGCCTGATAATCCTCGCTTTAGCTAAACCTACCACTTTTTAACACTTATGCATTTATTATAGATTATATAATATTTACCTATTGGTGATAAATTGAAGTGGTTTAATAAAGCAAGTAAAAAGGCCACCCATGAGGCAACATGGGTGGCCCATATTACGATCAGAGGAAGCACTGAATTTTCAGAAAATGTCTCGTCACGCGCTTTTATAATGCCGCAAAAAAATAAAATTCACAAATATTATTTCAATACAAACTTTACAATCTTTTTTTAACAAAAAAATAAAATCTTGTCATAAAAACATTAACAGTCATAAAAATATACAAAACCCTTTATTTTTCAATAAAATAGATTAAACACAATTTATCAGAAAAATTTAAAGCGCTTCCCAAAAAGAGAATTATTGAAAATAACAATCAAATCAAGCCTTGATCCTGATCAGTTTTGTGATCCCTTGTTATTTGAAATAGTTCATTCCAATATAATATAAAAAAAGCATGCTCCCAACGAAGCATGCCTTTAAAAATTGAAAAACACTAACCTGATACTTAGAAATTACAAAGCACACTCATCAAGTAGTGCCTCAATACTCTTAAATTGTAATCCCGTGTGTGTTGTTAATCCTAACTGACAAGTTTTACTCATCGAAGCCCCTATATCATAGCGTTGTCCTGTATCTTTCGGCAGTCGTTTTAAGCTATTTGCATTAATCTCTGGCACACTAAACCCTTTTGCCCCCCCAAAACCACAACATTCAATATTCGTAGACTCTACCTGACGAGCACAACTTTCTGCTAATTTTTGCAACATCTCAGCACCACCATCTTTTGCGACAGAACATGGCGTGTGAAGCAGTAATTTTTCGATCTTTGTTTTCATTGTTAAACGTGGCACGACCTCTTTTAACAAGAACTCAGCTGAATGATATAACATCAAACGATCATCTAATAAACCACGCTTTTTCAGATCATGAACTTGTAAAGCACATGGCGCATTGTCCACATAAATCGGAATCTCGCCATAACGGGAGGCTTTTAATAAAATATCATTCAAGTTTTTTGCAGTTAACTCAGCCTCTGCCGGTGCTTTTGCAGACACAAATGGTTGACCACAACAAGCACCAGATAATTTATCTGGAAAAAATGGGGTAAATCCTGCTTTATGTAATAGACTTAAAACATGATCAAACGTATTTTTAGGCGCTTGATCTTGTAAATCTCGAGCCCCTTTAATCTCTTGTAAATTACGATTCACGCAGGTAGAAAAGTAAACCACTGAGTTCTCAATCTTACTTGGAACCGGTACACTCGGTAAGTTTGTGGCGATTTCTGGCATTGCTTGTGGCATCACCGGAATTCCTTTGAAAGCTTTATGCATAGATCCTGTTAATTGATGGACACGATTCATTCCCACTTTATGCGCCGTATTTACTGCAAAACGCATACTTTTTTCCGCAAGATTAAAGCGATTACCGGCAATTCTCACCAATGCTTTGCTATTCATCGGACGAATAGATTTAATAAATTCTCCAGTATTAATTCCTACAGGACAACGAAGCGAGCACATTCCTGTTTCGGCACACGTTTCAATGCCGGCATATTGGTAAGCTTTATTAAGCTTTGCAAAGAGCTTTCCGCTCTCCCCTGTTCTCGGTAAAGCCTGCATATTACGATAGACAGCAATACGCTGTCTTGGCGTTAACGATAAACCATCTGATGGGCATGCTGGCTCACAAAACCCACATTCAATGCAATCATGAATCTGCTTGTCTGCGACCGGAATAGTCTTAAATGAGGTGATATGAAGCGCTTTATTATCAGTAATAATGACATCTGGATTGAAGATTTTATGCGGATCAAACAGCGCCTTAATGTCTCGCATCACTTGATAGATCTCACTGCCCCATTCAGCTTCAACAAATGGCGCGATATTTCGTCCTGTTCCATGTTCGCCTTTTAGCGATCCACCATATTTAACGGCGACGACTTCCGCTAATTCATCCATAAACTGATCGAACTGTTTAATCTTTTTCTTCGATGTCATATCGGGCGCTAATAAGAAATGAAGATTTCCCTCTAACGCGTGCCCCATAATCGTCGCTTCTGGGAACTTATGTTTATCAAAAAGATCTGTTAAAGCTTGAACGCCTTCCACCAGATGTTCCATAGGAAACACCACATCTTCCGGAATGATACTCGCCCCACTTTTACGTCCCTTTGCCACAATCGGCAGCAACCCTTTTCGCGTATCCCAATAGCTTTTAGTAATCACAGGATCAGTTTGAAACCCAGTCTCTTCAACGATATTAAAACGATGATAGACCGATTCAATCTGCGCGATTTTCGCTTGCAACTCAGCTGCCGTTTCACCCATTGTCTCAATCAACAAACAAGCACTATCTCGATTTAAAGGACGATAGAAAAATGCCGGCAAATGAGAAATTGCTTCCCCCACAAGATGCAGGGTTCTGCCATCAAATAACTCCACCGCTTCTACCGGCGCTTCTTTTCGCAATGCTTTTACTGTTTCGCAACATTCGGCGAGCGACGTAAAATAGATAAATGCCGAGGCTTTGTGATCGTATTCTGGCACTGTTTGATAAACGACTTCACTGACAAATCCCAATGTACCTTCTGAACCAACAATAAGATGTTTGAGGATCTCAACAGGATCTTCAAAATCAATCAACGCATTCACGCCGTAACCAGTTGTATTTTTAAGACGATATTTAACCGCAACTTTCTCTTTTAGAACAGGATTTGCAATAATTCTCTCTCGAAGCTCCGTCAGTTCTTGCAAAAATCCCGCATGACTCTTTCTAAAACTCTCAACATTTTCAGCATCTCGCGTATCTAAAATAGTGCCATCATTAAGAATCAAACGAATATCTTGCAGCGTATGGTAACTATTATTTTTAGTGCCGCAACACATGCCACTACTATTATTGGAAACAATACCGCCGATACGCGCAACACTAATTGATGCGGGATCAGGACCAATCTTGCGATTATAAGGTTTCAATGCTTTATTGACGCTAGCACCAATCACCATTGGTCCAACTGTCACTTTCTCCCCTTGTGCTTGAATCTGTAAATTCAAAAATTCATGTCCAAGTAAGACTAAAACTGACTGACTTGAGGTTTGCCCTGATAATGACGTTCCAGATGCTCGAAACGTTAATGCGACCTTGCATTCTCTTGCTGCCTTAATCAGCGCGATTACTTCTATCTCTCGCTGCGCTCTCACAACGACTTGCGGCACATAACGATAAAGACTGGCATCCGTACCGTACGCAAATCGATAAAAATAATCCGTATAGACAGATTGTTTCCCTACTATGTTATTCGCAAGTTCTGCAAATTTTTGATGCGCGGCATCTAACGGCATCTCTTTCATATCGCTTTCTCCAATTCCAAGCTCTGCTCAAGCTGACTTTATAGTGATGATTGACCCATTCATGACTATTTTTCTACCCTTTTTTTTAAATCCCGCTCATTATCACTTCTAATACTCGGCACAATCGTGCTCACAGACTTCCTAAATATCCATGATTCATCATTAGCCAGATATATTAAAACTGTGAATTCACTGAACAATACATATCATTGCAGCAATTTCGAGCGAATCACAAAATTAGAGAAGCGATAAAACAATTAGCAGGATGCTTGAGATAACGCTTTCAAATCAGAAATATCCCATTTTAATTATCTATTAATAATTTATAGTTAATCATCTAAGTCAATTATCCCACTGCTATTTATGCCATTTTTTTGATGATATTTCAACAAGAATCCCCATTCTTACGGCTTTTTTAATAAATGAGGAGCTCTCTTTTACTGATCATCCAACCTCAAAACAAGACTCTGTTTCACGATTCTTTAATGAAACAAGATCTTTGAATACTTTTACGTCCTTTTTACCTCTGTTACACACAGAGTTATCCACAAGAAAATCTTCTTCTATTTCCTCTAAAATTGATAGGGCGCGTGATATTCCCACAAATATCCGCTCAAAATCGGCTTTCATGAATTCATCACAGATCTTATTTTTCCACCCTATAACCGCATAAGCTTCCTAAATAGAGTGATCCCTCACGCCGATGATAAATCATTAAAAAGGTTGATATTATAAAAAAGACCCCCATTGTCGTATCAGTTTCCTAAGAGACTCTCAAATGAAATGAGACGACTTAGAAAAAATAATAAAAGCCAACAGCTGATGATGCTGTACCGGCATAAGATTTAATGAAGGAACCTTATGAGTGAGAATAAAAAAACGACACTTCCAGCCATTGACAGTGATGTTAAAGGGCATAACGAGGTCATTATCGAAGGAGATACGGTATCGAATATTATCCATATCCTTCCACTCAGTGACCGACCATTTTTCCCACCACAAATTGCACCACTTCTTTTAAATGAAGAACCATGGTTAACAACACTCGATTCCATTATGGATAATCGAACGCGTGTGATCGGTCTTGTTTTAACCAAAACGGAGCGACACAGCGATCTAAAAACCGATGATTTTTACGAATACGGCACATTAGTCCATATTCATCATCCGCATCGAGAAGATGGAAAAGTACAATTCATTGCGCAAGGAACGCAGCGTTTTCGTATAAAAAAATGGATCTCAAAAGAGATTCCGTTTGTAGCACAAGTAGAATACTTTGATGAATCCATTGCCGATAAATCCGAAGAAGTACGGGCTTATTCAATGGCTGTTGTCAATGCGCTAAAAGAGTTGATTCCCTTTAATCCCCTTTTTTCAGAAGAACTGAAACATTTCCTCACGCGCTTTAATAGCAACGATCCATCACCTTTTGCCGACTTCTCGGCAAGTATGACAACAGGATCTAAAGAAGAGTTACAAGATGTTCTCTCAACGGTACCGCTCGTCCCAAGATTACGTAAAGTACTGGCAATCGTGCAAAAAGAGATTCAAATTGCGAAACTTCATAACTCTATTCGAGAAGAAGTAGATGATCAATTGTCCGATCAACAGCGTCAATACTTCTTACGCGAGCAATTAAAAGTCATTCAACAAGAGCTTGGACTCGCGAAAGATGATAAAGCTGCGGATATTGATAAATTTGTTGATCGTCTACTCGATAAGGATATCCCTATTGCCGCACAGGAACGTATTGATGATGAATTAGAGAAACTGCAAATTCTCGAAACAGGATCACCGGAATATGGCGTAACACGTAACTATCTCGATATCATTACGGATCTTCCTTGGGGTAATAAAACCGAAGATAACTTCAATCTCAAAAATGCACGCCGTATTTTAGATCGAGATCATTTTGGCCTAGAAGATGTGAAAGATCGCATTATCGAAACATTAGCGGTTGGCAAGCGTAGAGGCGAAATTAAAGGCACGATTATTCTGCTCGTTGGTCCGCCCGGCGTTGGAAAAACATCGATTGGCCGCTCTGTAGCAGATAGCCTTGGACGAAAATTCTATCGCTTTAGCTTAGGCGGCGCACGTGACGAAGCGGAGATCAAAGGTCATCGCCGTACTTATATTGGTGCAATGCCGGGAAAACTGATTCAAGCACTCAAAGAGACGAAAGCCGATAATCCAGTTATTATGCTCGATGAGATCGACAAAATGGGACAATCTTTCCAAGGTGATCCAGGATCTGCGCTTTTAGAAGTTCTTGATCCGGCACAAAATGGGGAGTTCTTAGATCATTATCTCGATGTTCGTTACGATCTTTCGAACGTGCTCTTTATCTGTACCGCCAATACGCTTGATTCTATTCCGCCGGCATTATTAGACCGAATGGATGTCATCCGTCTTTCAGGCTATATCTTGGAAGAAAAAAGCAAAATTGCCCGTCAATATCTCTGGCCACGTCAATTGGAAAAAGCAGGATTTGATAAAAAAGAGCTCCGCATTACTGCCGGCGCGATTGAGAAAATTATTGACGATTATGCTCGTGAAGCCGGCGTTCGTCAGCTTGAAAAACAGCTCGCGAAAATCGTACGAAAAGCTGCTGTTAAATTCGAAACAGAAGAGCTTGAGAACTTCTCCGTTGGCGTAAATGAGATCGTGCCATTCCTTGGTAATCCTTACTTTAACCGAGAAAAACCCGTAAAAAATGTCGGTGTTGTGACAGGTCTTGCATGGACATCGCTCGGCGGTGTGACATTGCCGGTAGAAGCGGTGAAAATTCATGATTTACAGCGCGGCATTAAAATTACAGGACAACTCGGTGAAGTGATGCAAGAGTCTGCTAACATTGCCTATAGCTATATAATGGCAAATGCGGCAACGTTAGGCTTACAAGAGAGCTTCTTTGAGAAAGCCTTTATTCATATTCATGCACCAGAAGGTGCAACACCAAAAGATGGTCCAAGCGCCGGCATTACGCTCGCATCCTGTTTAATGTCACTCGCACTCGGCAAAGCACCGAAAAATATTGCGATGACCGGCGAGCTGACTTTAACGGGGCAAGTACTACCGATCGGCGGTGTGAAAGAGAAACTGATCGCGGCAAAACGGGTCGGCATTAAAGAGATTATCTTCCCGAAAGATAATAAAAAAGATGCCGATGAACTGCCAGATTACCTACGAGAAGGTTTAACGCTACACTTTGTGGAAAACTTCAAAGAAGTCGCTAAACTCCTCTTCTAATAGATAATTATATTATCCATCACCAACAAAAAAGAGATCCCGGAACAATCACGGGATCTCTTTTTTTATTGCTACTCTGACTCAATTAAAACTAATTTCACCATCATAATTAAGCAGCAAGAAATGTAATCGTTGAGAATAGTATTAATGCCAATGAAAATGTCCACTTTCTAACAGATATTTTGTCAAATTTTATGACCATTACTCCTCCTCAAGAATATTCACTTCGATAATGAGTGTTCATTAATTATTGATAATCAGTAACGCTTTCTTGATCATGGCTTATTATCTTTTATTTCGTCAAGT
>DXHP01000225.1 GCA_019113305.1 Candidatus Ignatzschineria merdigallinarum
CATGATGAAGTTTTCATTTTCCTTCATATAGTCATTCACCACTTCACCATCACCAAATACCACATCAACACGACCTAATGCTAAATCGCTCATTGCTGATGGATATTGTGGATAAACTGAGACATTAGCGCCTTTATAGGTATCTCTAATATATTGTTGATGCGTTGAGCCTGAAAGAACACCGATCTTTACATCTGCCACATCTTTGATGTCATCTGCTTTATCTTTTGTCGTGATATAGATCGAGTAGTTTTGATAATAAGGATCGCTAAATGCTAATTGCTTTGCACGCTCTTCAGTAATGTCCATCCCTGAAATAACGGCATCATAACGACGAAGACGAAGATTTGGAATCAAAGCATCAAACTCTTGCTCTGAATAAACACACTCTTTTTGTAACGTACTACAAACTTCATTCATTAAGTCGATATCAAACCCTAAAAGCTCATTATTTTCCCCTTTATATTCAAAAGGTGGATATGCTGGATTGGTACCAATCGTCAATTTTTCTTGTGCTAATGCCGCACCGCCACTTAAAAGCCCAGCAGCAACGAGCAATAATCCGAATTTCTTTTTCATAACCCTACTCCATCTGATCTTATTTTTAACGTCTAAAAACGGTGCTGAGCATCATTTGTCAGCATCACCTGAGCAGTATAGCCCGAATTAATGGGAAAGATACTGTTTAAATTCTCCTGTTTTTGGCTCTGTAAACATCGTTGAATCGCCCTCTTCAACAACTTGACCATTTTCCATATACACCACATAAGTCGCGATACGTTTTGCAAAATCGACATCGTGTGTAACAACAATCTGGGTAATACCTGTTTTAGCCAGCTCTTCAATAATCGTCGCAACTTGCGAAGTAATTTCTGGGTCTAATGCCGCAGTTGGCTCATCAAATAGTAAAACATCTGGATCCATCATGAGCGCCCTAGCAATCGCAACGCGTTGTTGCTGCCCACCGGATAATTTTAAAGGAAAACGACTTTCTAAACCTTCAAGTTTTAATGATTTAAGGGCTTCGATACCACGCTGATTCGCGGCAGCTTGATTCATTTTCCCAAGCTTCACAGGCGCATAAGTCAGATTTTGTAAAACAGTACGATGTGGCCAGAGATGATATTGTTGAAAAATCATGCCTACTTTTTGGCGAAGATCTCGAATCGTTTTCTCCGAAATAGTTTGAGAAAAATCAAAGTTAAATCCAGCAATCTCTAAAGCACCTTCTTTAGGGCGTTCTAAAATATTTAAAATGCGTAATAAAGAACTTTTGCCGGCGCCGCTTGGTCCTAGCAATACAACGATCTCACCCTCTTTTGCCTTAATCGATACATCAAAAAGGACTTGTGTATCACCATAAAAATAGTTTAAGTGCTTCAGCTCAATCATCTTTTCCCATCTCTTTTACAAAACTCTGATCTATCATTCTCAATAAAATGTACTGGAATACTTGTGATCAATTCACGACAAAACATATTACAAAATCATTTTTTAAACCTGCCTATTCTACGGTATTTTTTTCACTTTTGCTGAACCTTTTCAGACAAACCCTAAAATCTTTGATCCGTGACCCTATTTAGACTTATTAAAATGCCATACTCCTCATTTAAACGTCAGACCTCACAAGATACTTCTATCAACTTAATTAATCTTTGGTAAGATGAATCGCGACGTATTTTATAGTGGTCTCAGCTTAAAATAAGTGTATTAAAAATACCGCTTAAAACGAAATGACGATACGTCATCAATCACGCCCATTTATTCTTTAACCTTAACGATTATTGAACTCTGTCCTATGAAAAAAGATCTTGTTGAAAAATTTCTAAATACTCCTCACAAAAGAATCGCCTTAATGGGGATGAGCGGCGTTGGTAAAACCCACCTTTCAAAAAAATTGCCTAAAAGTGATTGGTTTCATTACTCTATTGATTACCGCATTGGTTCTCGCCACTTAAACGAAGAAATTCATGATTTTTTAACAATCGAAGCGATGAAGCAGCCAGCGTTAGCGAAGCTTATTAAAGAAGGCGCAATTTCCGTAAAGTCACAACTAACCGTTGATAACCTCGCGCCTTTATCCGCTTATCTCGGCATGATGGGTTCTGAAAGCAAAGGTGGCGTAAGTTTAGAAACTTTTTTAGACCGCTTAGAAAAACATCGTTTAGCAGAAATCAGCGCCGTCGAAGATAGCATCTACTTTATGGATAAAGCCCAAAACATCTTGGGTTTCCCGAATTTTATTACGGACACCAGCGGTAGTTTCTGCGAACTACAAGATGAAGCAAGTTGGGAATTGATTGGTAAAAATTCGCTTTTAGTTTACATAAAAGCATCAGAGGCTGCGAAAAACTATGTGATTGAACGCGCCCAAACGCACCCAAAACCACTCTATTATCAAAAGAATTTCTTGCTACCACAGATCGAGATCTATTTAGCGGAGGCAGGATTAACATCAGCGAATGAAATCACACCTGCTGATTTTACACGCTGGATTTTCCCAAGACTGATTGAACATCGTTTAGGGCTTTATGAAATGATCGCCGAGAAATATGGTGTCACAATCGATGCAGAAAAGCTCTATCATGTGAAAGATCAAGAAAAATTTTTCGAATTAATCAAGGAGGCCACAGATGCAGCATAATCCCCCACCAGGATCTGGTTCGACAATGCAAAAAGAGACGACTGATAACCTTCATATCAAAGGCTATGGTCCTCATTTTTTTCGCTTAAATGATGAAACAGAATGGCACAATACCGCTATTTTATTGCAAAACAGAGAGATCATCACAGATCATGAAATCATTCCCACCAATTTTGAAGCGCTGACAGAAGCACACTTTGAAGCTTGGACAGCCCGAAAACCAACCGTGATTTTAATCGGCACCGGCAATCAAATGCAATTTTTAGAGCCGAAATGGCGTGCATATTTCTATCAGCGCGGTATTGGGATAGAAACCATGGCAACGGAATCGTTATGCCGGACATTTGCGATTCTTGCAACGGAAGATCGCAATGCATTAGGCGTTTTCTTTCCGATTACAGAATAAGCGGATTCAAAGTTCTATTCAAAGAGCAATGCCTCGTTGGAGAGAATATCGCAGACTTTTATCAATATCGCGCCAGCAATTATAAAAGCTCTTTTTAAATCAAAATGACTATATAAAAAAACCGCTTAGCGTAATTACTAAGCGGTTTTCTCTTTATCATCCTTGATAAATACTATCCTTGTTTCGATTAATCCTGATCGAAAATCTT
>DXHP01000023.1 GCA_019113305.1 Candidatus Ignatzschineria merdigallinarum
ATGCGTTGTTTCGTTCTCTTTTAGCTCTGCATTTTGCTTCGCTTGAAACGCTGCTAAATCAGCTTTTTGCTTCGCCTGCTCTGCTTGTAGCTGCTCTTCTGTAATTCCTAAAAAGCTAAATGGCTTGGTCACCACAAACTCAGAAGAGACTTCACCGGAATAGATATTCGCTTGATTCGGCCCGAGATCTAACTTCTTCACTTGATCTAATCCCGGCGAGAAATCGATCTTTTTCAAATCTACCCAGAAAACATTTGGTGAGATCGCCGACTCAAAGAAATAGAGTTGAGCTTGATGATCCACAACCGTGCGCCATCTTGTCGAGGATATATTTGGCTCCTCTTCTGTATTTAATCCAAAAGGTACAGAAACGTTACGAATTACACTAAATACACTCGCAAAAGAATCTTTCTGTGCGCCACCTTTAGGAATAGCATTAATATAGAAAGAGGCTCGCGCAAAACGATCTGCGGCACGGTTGGTTCCCGGCAATACAACAGTTCCCCCAATCTTTTCCCAATACTCATTCATCGCTAATTGTTTATCAAATGTTGGGGAGTTCGTCATCACTTGATAACTACGATCGTGATGGATCACTTGTTTACCATCAATATATTCTACGATTGCGCTATCTCCAGATGCATCAGAAAGCGATAGATGAAGCGTTGCAAGTCGAGTTTCTCCCGGCACTTCTGCGGTAACTACCACAAATGGTTCTGTCTGTAAAAATGCTACTGCTTCCGCCACAGTCTCAAAATTATCGAGCATATACTGCGCCCAAAGAGAGAGCGCCATCGTTGGTTTCTCTTCATTAAGCGCTAAATTAGGATACTCAGATTCAACCAACCATAACAGGTTCGCATTTAAACCTTTTTCATTGACCCCATCAGTAGTCGCAATATCATAACCAGATGCAATCACACTGCCATATTTAGAAGTCCATTTAATCGAACGATCACCTGCTTCTCCTGTACGTTCAACCCCTTTTGGTAAAATCCAAAGATTGGTTCCGACATCTGTTTTCCAATCCATTGATCTAGCGGTGATATTACGATTATTATCGCCATGAAAAACCACACGAGTACAAGCTTCTGCAATCGAAGCACTTAACATCAATGCCGCACTTAAGCTTACTACCAATTTTTTCATCGGCGATAATTTAACGCTTTTCGCTTTATTCATTGTGAACCATCCTTATAACGCTCTATTTAAGTGTTTTTCTAAACTCTGAAACTGGCAGACCACCAATTCCCCAATTCTCCATCTCAACTTCATCAATAACCACCACTGTAGTGGCAGGATTTTTATTTAGCACATCTACTAAGACCTGCGTCATTCCGGCAATAATAGCTTCCTTTTGTTCTGCGGTAACGCCCTCATTGGTAATTTTTACATTTATATACGGCATTTTACTCCTCACTCATCTCTATCTAACTAAAATCAACATGCAATTTATGCTTTCCGCACTGAACACATTGAAAAAGATAACCAACACAATCGCCATCTTTGCTAATGTATTCCAGCACTTCTTCGCTAAGAGAGGAATCTAATTCTGAAATAACCTCTTCTCGAAATGGCGCAATTGTTTCTCTATTCGCATAATCAATAAATGCACAAGGTTCGTTACAATGCGTAAGCCACGCTTCTTGTTGCCAACTAATATAACTCGGCGTTCTCTTACAAATGTCTAATAACATCTCCTGCGGAATCGTTGGAGAAGGATCGTTCGGATCAGCGGAAACTCCCTCAATACCACAATAATCATTAAATTCCCCATCATACTTCTGCGCCGCACCACCATCGGCAATACAAAATGGACAAATATAATCAGGTTTCTCTACAGAATAAAATGATGCTTCATACTTGAGAGATCTCGCTTCATTACAAATAGAACAGATCCCCTCTTTCTCAACAAACAGATCCAATAGATAGGCATTAGGATGGTATTTAAAATAGGGATAATTCATATTTTCTGGCACTTCATATTTTCCAATCAAACCGCTGTATATACATCATTATTCTAGTGAGAAATAGGTTATAAACCTGAAGCTCATAACATTTCCAATAAAAATTGATGTTTCTTTAAATCTTATCGCTTTTTATCTTACCACTCTCAATTGTGATCTGTCGTATCTTATAATCATTTTTAGATAATTATTAATTTATTGAACATCCTCATTTATCATGTCAAATTTTATTAATGATAATAAAGCTTGAAACATCTGCTCCTATAGCGTTTCCCAAAAATAGCAGAAGCCTTAAGAGCATCTCAATCACTCTTAAGGCTTCACTATTGATCATGATGATTATTCAAAAATAATCGGTCATTGAATATTTAAAATATTAACTACCGATGACACCACCATCTAAGCGCTGAATCACAACCGTTGCCGCACGAGGTCTTCCTGCTGCCGGACCATCTGGCCATGATGATAGCGCCAATACCTCATCAGGCGCAGTAGTTCCGCTATCTGTTTCGCCCGGATGCTGAATATTGATAAACATCGTTCTATTATCGGGCGTAAAAGCGATTCCCGTAATTTCACTACGATTAGGACCGGTTAAGAAGCGTTTAAAATGACCATCTGCGGGATCAACCGCTAGCATCTGATTGTTTCCCATTCCTTGATACGCTTTTTGGTTAATAGTTGACGATGACACATCTGTTTGTACCCAAAGAATACCATTATTATCAAATACTAAACCATCTGGACTTCCAAAAGCATCACCACTATTTTGGGCTTTATAATTAGGATTATCCGTTTGATCAGAACCCGCTAACGCTAAAATATCCCAAGAAAAATGATCCGCCGTAGCATCAGAACCGGCTTCATGCCAATGAATAATATG
>DXHP01000226.1 GCA_019113305.1 Candidatus Ignatzschineria merdigallinarum
GGGACCGGTAAAACATATGTGTATATTCGGACAATTTTTGAGATGAACCGATTATATGGTTGGAATAAGTTCATTATTATGGTGCCGAGCATTGCGATTCGGGAAGGAATTTATAAATCCTTTCAGATGACCCAAGCCCACTTTTCACAAGAGTATCAAAAAAGTGCTAAGTTCTTCATCTATAATTCCAGCCAACTTAATGAGGTGGAGTCTTTTTCAACGGATGCCGGTATTAATGTCATGATTATGAATATTCAGGCATTTAATTCTTCGGGAAAAGATAATCGTCGTATTTATGAGGTATTAGATAGCTTTCAATCCCGCCGCCCCATCGATGTTATTAAAGCAAATAATCCGATTTTAATTTTGGATGAACCTCAGAAGATGGAAGGTAAACGAACTTTAGAATCTTTAAAAGAGTTTGATGCTTTCGCAATTATCCGGTATTCCGCAACGCATAAAACAGAGAATAATTTAGTGCACCGTTTAGATGCCGTTGATGCTTATAATCAAAAACTGGTAAAGCGAATCTCAGTTCGAGGAATTAGCGTAAATGGTCATAGGGGCACGGATAAATATCTCTTTTTAGAAGGAATTGATATTTCTGCCAAAGCTCCGCCAGTTGCAAGAATCTCGATGGAGGTGAAAACCGGATCGGGGATTAAAAGAGTGCTTAAAAAGGTGAGTAAAGGCGACAATCTATATGATCTCTCTGGGCAAATGGAGCAGTATAAAACTGGCTATTTGATTACAGATATTGATGCAAAAGAGCATTCTGCCCATAAAATCATTTTTGAAAATGGCATTGAGCTTTATGTGGGTGAAGCTGTTGGTGATGTCTCTGAAGATGATATGCGCCGGATTCAAATTCGGGAAACCATTCGAGCACATTTTGAAAAAGAGAGGGGGCTTTTTAAGCGTAATGTTAAAGCATTATCTCTGTTCTTCATTGATGAAGTTGCGAAATATCGAGATTATGATCAGGAAGATACAAAAGGGCAATATGCTCGAATGTTTGAAGAAGAATATAAAGCGATTCGAGATGTGATTTTAGCTGAATTACCACTCACAGAAGAAGATGATGCTTACCGTGAATATTTAATGAAAACAACAGCAGAAGCAGTGCATAAAGGCTATTTCTCTATTGATCGTCAAAATAGACAAGTAGACCCTAAAGGGCGGGGGGAATCTAACGATGCAAGTGATTATGATCTGATCTTGAAGGATAAGGAACGCCTGCTTTCATTAGAAGAGCCTACGCGTTTTATTTTTTCCCATTCAGCACTCCGAGAAGGTTGGGATAATCCTAATGTCTTTACACTTTGTACGTTAAAACATAGTGATAATACGATCTCTCGCCGGCAAGAGATTGGGAGAGGATTACGTATTTCGGTGAATAAGTTTGGTGAGAGACAAGATGATCCTAGTACCGTTCATGATATTAATATCTTGGATGTCATTGCGAATGAATCTTATGAGGATTTTGCTGGCAATCTACAAAAAGAGATGCTTGAAGAGCTTAAAAGTCGACCACGAAAAGCAAGTTCAGAGTTCTTTAAAGATAAAGAGATCGAAGATGAATCTGGAAATAAAACCGTGATTACAGCAGACATGGCGCACGATATTATGTTTTATCTTACGGCTAATGGATATATCAATAAAGATCGTACCGTGAGTGAAAATTATCAAGAAGCTCGAAAAAATCAGGATCTTGCGCCAATAGATGGCGAGCTTTCCGGCAAAGAAGAAGCGATTGCAAAGTTAGTGGATCTAATTTTAGATGCAAATGCGACAAAAAATATGCTAGAAAATGGTCATAAGGCCAGTAAGAATAAAATTCATCAGCACAATCTAGATAGGAAAGAGTTTCAAGCGCTTTGGAGTAAAATTAACCAAAAAGCAATTTATCATGTTTCTCTCAACACCGAAGAGCTCGTGAAGAACAGTATTGTTGCATTAAATAAAAAATTGCGTGTTCGTAAATTAGAATATGTGATTCAAAAGGGCATGCAAAACAAAAAGATTGCTGATAGTGATGTAATGCGAGGAAGCCTGATTCAAGCTGGGAAGAAAGATCGAGAAGCCTATCAACATGAGATTTCATCAAGCGTGAAATATGATCTATTAGGAAAAGTTTCCGGCGATACATACCTGACAAGAGCGACGATTGCTAAGATTCTTTCTAATATTGAAGTACCCGTATTTAGCCAATTTAAAGATAATCCTGAAGACTTTATTACTCAAGCGACAAAGCTTATTAATGAGCAAAAAGCGCGGGTGATTATTAACCAAGTCACTTATGATCCGATTAATGATCATTATGAGACAGATCTTTTTACAGATGCACAGGTGAGAATTCATCATGATAGTGCTATAGGTCCACTTGAAAAACATGTTCTTGAGTATGCAGTTACTGATTCTAAAGTAGAGCGAGCATTTTTAACAGAGCTTGAGAATAATGATGAAGTGGTTGTCTATGCGAAATTACCAAATGGGTTTAAAATCCCAACGCCGGTAGGTGATTATAATCCTGATTGGGCAATTAGCTTTAAAGAAGGCAATGTCAAACATATTTATTTTGTGGCGGAAACAAAAGGGACAACATCAACGATGGAAATTCGGGGCGTGGAAGATGCAAAAATTGAGTGTGCCCGAAGATTCTTTAATTCTATTAATCCTAATGATGAAAGCATTTCTTACGGGGTTGTCAGTAATTATCAGGATATGTTGGATATTTTACGGAAGTAGTTTATTTGGCAGTAATGATTATTAATAAGACTTAATGAAAAATAAAAATAAAAATAAAAATAAAAGGAAAAGGGCTCGAAAGAGCCTTTTTTTGTTAGTGTATTATCTGCGGGTATTTAATTAAATAATATAATTTGTAATTATATGTTAATGTTTTATTGTTGGATTTTATCAGAAGAGCAAGAGGGTACTATGATCAGTAACATTTTAATTAACGCTATAGCAAGTTATAAATCATTAGTCAGAATTAATGATTTAAAAAAAGTGAATTACTTTTTTGGGGAAAATGGGGCTGGTAAAACAACAATTAGTCGGCTTATTGCTAATCCTGATAATTATCAAAATTGTTCTATTGATTGGCTTGGCTCACAGCGTTTAAGTACATTAGTTTATAACAGGGATTTTATTGATAATAATTTTAGTCAGAATCAGTCAGTTAAGGGGGTATTTACTTGAGGTGAAGATCAAGTCCATACTGAAAATCAAATTTCAGATTTCAGATTTATATACTCAGATCGAAAAACATAATGGAAAGATTGGGAGTCTCCAATTTCAATTAAATGGAGATGAGAATACCGAAGGGAAAAAGACCGAGTGTAATCCTCCCATTTTTAAATGGGATTAAAAAGGGGAGGATTACAGAGGGGAATGATTCCGCGTCTGGCACAGCCAGGCACCTGATGGCATGAAATGCCGCTAAGCCCGCGTAATTGCGGGCTTTTTTTTGTTTGTGTTTGGCACGATCTGGCAACGGGAGGAAGCGCCAAGCACCGTT
>DXHP01000227.1 GCA_019113305.1 Candidatus Ignatzschineria merdigallinarum
TTCTCAATGGCAGTTTCAGATGTGCGTTACTTCTTAAATGGTTTATTACTTGACGTTAATGGCACACAGCTTAATGCGGTGGCAACAGATGGTCACCGTTTGTCTGTATCGTATTTAGAATTATCAGAATCTTCAGGTTTACAGAAACAGCTCATTATCCCAAGAAAAGGGGTTGAGGAGTTGCTCAAGTTGATTGAAAACGAATCAGCACCACTTCATTTAGAGTTGAGTGAAAATCACCTTCGCGTGGAGTTAGGTAGCATTGTTTTTACAACGAAACTCATTGATGGGAAATTCCCGGACTATAATCGTGTTGTGCCGCCGCTTGGTGACAAAATCATCGTGGCAGATCGTCAAGGTTTGATTGAAGCATTAACGCGTGCCTCAGTACTTTCACAAGATAAGTTCCGTGGTATTCGTTTCACGGTTTCTGATTATCTCTTAAAGCTTCAGGTGAATAATCCTGAGCAAGAGCAAGCGGAAGAAGAAGTGGAAGTGAACTATCAAGGCGAATCTTTTGCAACGGCATTTAACGTTGGTTATCTCATTGATGCACTCAAAGTATTAGATGACGATATGGTGCGTTTAAGCTTTACCGCAACGAACTCAAGCTGCTTGATTCAAAACTCAGATAGCGATGATGTGCGTTACGTTGTGATGCCGATGAGACTCTAATTTCGAGTGATTATTCGATCTCTCCAAGTAGAAAATTTCAGACATTTAGCGAGTCAAAATTTTGATTTTGACTCGCGATTTAATTTAATTGTCGGAAAAAATGCGTCCGGCAAAACCTCCCTTTTAGAATCCCTCTATTTTCTCTCTCAAGTAGGATCTTTCCGAACATCCCGTATTAATCAAGCAATTTGCGATGGCGAGGAATATTTTCGTGTGATTGCAAAACTCTATTCACCGAAAATGGAGATGGAATCTCTGCTCGGTTTAGAGCGAACTCGCGGTGAAGTCAAAGTTCGGCAAGATGGGGAAACAATTCAGCGCCGATCTCATTTAGCCAAGTTGTTGCCGATGCTATTTCTCGGTCCAGATACTGGTACGAATTTAATGCAAGAGCCAAAAGCTCGCCGGCAATTTATGGATTGGGGTCTGTTTCAAAACTATGAATCTTATCTGCGAGTTTGGCAGCGTTATGATCGTGCGCTTTCTCAAAGAAATGCCGCGCTAAAAGGACATTATCCAGATTCTGTTTTAGCAAGTTTAGAAGAAGAGATGGCCGATGCCGGCGAAAGCCTAAATCTCTCCCGTAAAACGTTTATTGCGGAGTTAACACCGCTAGTGCTCGATCTGCTTGCACGCTTAATTGACGATGAAATTAAATGGTCATTAGAATATCAATCTGGATTTACAGAAGGGAAGCTCCGAGAAGAGCTGGCAGAAACAAGAGCGCGTGATCGACAGATGACGTTTACCAGAACAGGGCCACATCGTGGGGATTTTGTCTTGAAATGTAATGGACGATTAGTGGCGCAGCATCTTTCACGCGGACAGATTAAATTGGCAACGATTGCATTAATGTTGTCTCAAATCCGCTTACATCAGGCGCTAAACCAATCATCGACGATATTATTAATGGATGATTTGACGGCGGAATTAGATGAAAATAAGCGGATAATATTATTAGAAGAATTAATTGCGCAGAAATCTCAATTATTTGTGACTTGTTTGGAAGAGAATGAGTTCCCAGAGCTGACAGA
Organism: Candidatus Ignatzschineria merdigallinarum; assembly: GCA_019113305.1. Classification (GTDB taxonomy): domain Bacteria; phylum Pseudomonadota; class Gammaproteobacteria; order Cardiobacteriales; family Wohlfahrtiimonadaceae; genus Ignatzschineria; species Ignatzschineria merdigallinarum. Next base: position 1,710 of record DXHP01000227.1, read on the forward strand.
TCCACTATTAAGGCAGAGTATGAATCATTATGAACTTAATGACGGAGTTGCTCAAAAAATGGTATAATCCCAAGCTATATTAATAAAAAAGTTTTGTAAGAATCATAAAGAGGTATTGTGAATGACAACTGAAAGTCAATCTCCAAGTATCAAGGTTTTAAGAGGGCTTGATGCCGTTCGTAAACGCCCTGGAATGTATATTGGAGACACCGATGATGGCACCGGTCTTCATCACATGGTGTTTGAAGTGGTCGATAATGCGATCGATGAAGCATTAGCCGGACACTGTGATGACATCAGCGTCACAATCCATATGGATAACTCCATTACTGTGACAGATAATGGTCGCGGAATTCCTGTGGATATCCATCCCGAAGAAGGCGTATCATCCGCGCAAGTCGTCATGACAGTGCTTCATGCCGGCGGTAAGTTTGAAGATAATGCTATTTCAGGCGGTCTTCACGGTGTTGGGGTTTCAGTCGTAAATGCCCTCTCTTCAAAGTTAAAACTCACGATTTATAAACATGGCAAAGTCCATGAGCAAGAATATACCTTGGGAGAGCCAGATTATCTTTTAAGAGAGATTGGTGACACTGATCAAAACGGAACAACGGTTTATTTCAAGCCGAGTAAAGAAGTTTTTACCAACGTTGATTTTGAATATGACATTCTCTTTAAACGTTTAAGAGAGCTTGCATTCCTTAACTCAGGAATTCGTATTGTTTTAAAAGATGAGCGCACAGATCGTGAAGATATCTTCGAATATGAAGGGGGAATCAAAGCGTATGTTGAACTCATTAATAAGAACCGTAATAAAATTCATCCTCAGATCTTCTACTGTAATTCTCAGAAAGATAATATCAGCGTAGAGATTTCGCTTCAGTGGACCGATGGGTATCAAGAATCTGTATTCTGTTATACCAATAATATTCCACAGAGTGATGGCGGTACGCATTTAGCGGGTTTTAGAGCGGCGATGACACGTACTTTAAATCGCTACATGCAAGATGAAGGTTTACTCAAGAAAGCAAAAATCGCGACAACCGGTGATGACGCGAGAGAAGGTCTAACGGCGATTATCTCGGTGAAAATTCCGGGACCAAAATTCTCTTCACAAACGAAAGAAAAACTTGTTTCGAGCGAAGTACGTCCAGTTGTGGATAGTATTTTGGCGGAACGTTTAGAAGAGTTTTTACTTGAAAGTCCAGAGGATGCGAAAGCAATTACCTCTAAAATTATTGATGCGGCGATGGCTCGTGAAGCGGCACGTAAAGCACGTGAAAATACTCGTCGTAAGAGCGCATTAGATATTGCAGGTCTTCCAGGAAAATTGGCAGACTGTCAGGAGAAGGATCCAGCACAATCAGAACTCTTCATTGTGGAAGGGGACTCGGCGGGCGGTTCTGCGAAGCAGGGACGTAGCCGAAAATTCCAAGCAATTCTTCCGCTTAAAGGAAAAATTCTGAACGTTGAGCGTGCGCGCTTTGACCGAATGATTCAATCAGCAGAGATCGGCACATTAATTACGGCATTAGGTTGCGGTATTGGTCGAGATGAGTTTGATCCTGATAAGTTACGTTATCATCGTATTGTTATTATGACGGATGCCGACGTTGATGGTGCGCACATTAGAACGCTACTATTGACTTTCTTCTATCGTCAAATGCGTGAACTTGTAGAGCGCGGACATATCTTTATTGCACAGCCGCCACTTTATAAAGTGAAACGTGGTCGTCAAGAAACCTATATTAAAGATGATAATGAGTTAGCACTTTATTTCTTAAATACAGCACTCGAAAATGGCTCAATGCATCCAAGTAG
>DXHP01000002.1 GCA_019113305.1 Candidatus Ignatzschineria merdigallinarum
GCTGAAGCAAATATCGGCGTATCATTACAACACTATAATGAATTAATCGAAGCTGCCGTAAAAGCCGCTTGGAACCTTCCTGCAAAATGGACACTCAAAGGACAAATGCCTTTTGGCTCAATCGAAACGCCAGCAGATCCAAAAGCATTTATCGAGACCGATGCTCGTTTCAAAACATTTGGTTAACTTCTGACTGACGTCTTACGTCACGATCTCAGTGTAAATATCCAAAACCGTTCATCTATATGAGCGGTTTTTTATCGCTTAAAAAATATTGCACTATTTTAATAAATTATTTCGCCATCAAGCCAAATGATGGATCATCATCAATCATTTAAAAATCCTAAAATCTCACGGTTTTTCTGAAACTAACATCTCTTTTCAAAAAATTTTGCAAAAATGTTCCACTAAATATCAAAAACTCTCAGTTTGCTTGAAAAGAGTGATTAGCCACTGAAAGTCAGCAGTGATACTTGAAACAGCACACACACAAATATCTTTATATATCAATCACTAAATATAATTATCAAATTAAATATTAATTATTAAAAATACTAAATAATAATATCAACCACTTAAATATATCACCGCTAAACAAAAGCAGAAAAAGCAACAAACCTCAAAAGCAGATAAATCGCATTTGATTTGATATTCCAAATAGTACTAATTATCATTCTATTTGTGAGAATAATTCTCACCAAAATAATAAGCTAGGAAAAAAGGACATTATCCCTCATGCGTATCACCCCGATATCTCTCTGTTTAGCGCTGCTATTAGGTTCAACAAGCAGCTCTTTTGCATTGGCAGAGCTCAATAAAAATGCAACGACCACCGATAACTCTCAGGAATCAGCCGCTTCAAAAGAGCGTGATAAAGACGCTCAAACTCACGCCCAACGTGCGTATCAGCTAAGTCCTGTCATTGTCGAATCCTCTTTCGAGGATGTCTATCTTCAGCCTGTTGCAGAAACATCTGTTTCCGCCGAGCAGTTTCAGATTCATCACAATGGCAATATCAACCAAATGCTGCGTGATTCTGCCGGAACATATACATTAGAAGATCCGACAAACCCAGGAATTGCCGTGAATATCCGTGGGTTATCCGGCTATGGTCGCGTGAATACCATGATCGATGGTGTTCCACAAACCTTCCGTAATGCACATGGACATGCCGCTTATGGCGGAACTCGACTATATGTGCAACCAGAACTTATCAGCGGCACCGATATTACACGTGGCGCGGTCTCTGGTGCAGATGGCTCAGGTTCTCTGATGGGCGCTGCTAATTTTAAAACCTTAGAAGCCGAAGATGTTATCACCGATGATAAAAACTGGGGCGTTATTGGGCGAGTAAAAGCCGGTAGCAATGGAATGGATGGCTCTTATATGGGCGGCGCAGCTGCTAAAACAAAATTCCTAGAAGGTTCTGCGAGCATTGTTGCTGCTTGGGCAAAGAGTCGCCAAGGTATTTATAAAAATGGGCACGGTGAAACAGATTATAAAGAAGGTCAAGGCAATAGTGTCTCCAACCCGAAGAATGATCCGAAAGGAGGGTTGGTCAAAGTCGAATTAAAACCCAATGATGAGCACGCCATTAAAATCGGCTATGTGAACTATCAGAATACTTTCTCCTCCAATTATCGTTGGAACCTTAAAAACAAAACGTTCTTCTTAAACTACGCCTATACACCGGGCAATGATTGGTTTGATACTCGATTTAACCTCTATCGTAATAACACTAAAATGCATTATGATGCCCAAGGCGGTGGTTCCTATGCCGAAAGAGACGTAAAAGCAATTAGCAAAGGAGGTGATATCTCCAACACTTCACGCTTTAATTTTGCAGATAACTGGAATGGTAAAGTGGAATATGGTTTTTCCTTCCAAGAAGATCAGTATGATGTCACATCCCCTGGCGCGAACCAGCCGGGAACCTTGAAAAAAGAGAGTTTCTTTACAGATCTTACATTATCTAAAGGGATATTTAGCGCAACAGCGGGTTTGCGCTACGATCATTGGGATTTAGAAGGTGTCCGCCAAGCAAGAACACAAGGAACAGGTGGCGCTAATCCTAATCAAGGCGGTTCATTCACCGGCAATGCTTGTCCATCGGGTCCTGAAAACTGCCCTGCTGAAAATGTCAAACGTAGCGGTCACAAATTAAATCCAAAAATTACGGTTGCCGTAACGCCGACGGATTGGATGCAGCTTTATACGACGTATAGTCATACTTATCGTCCACCGACAGCACAGGAAGCATTCTGGGGATTGGTACCTTTCGGGAAGAATAACGGTAGCGGAATTTTTAATAACTTAGATCTTAAACCTGAAACAAGCAAAGGCTTCGATCTCGGTGTCAATCTCTATAAACGCCATATCTTCATGCCCGATGATCATGCTTATATGAAAATCAATTATTACGATTATCGCGTAGAGAACTTTATCACCAATGATATGGTCGATATTGACCGAGCTCCTGGTGATGATATCAACTACATGCCCAGCGCTATTTGGGTCAATATGCCAGGAAAAACTAAGCTCAGCGGTTTTGAAATAGAAGCGGGATATGATGCCGGCATCGCTTATGCCAACCTTGCTTATACGCAAGCAAAAACCAAAACGCCGATGGGTTGGTCTGCCGGTATGAATGTTCAAAGTGATTGGCTCCCAAAACATTACTACACATTAGATGCCGGAGTTCGCTTATTTGATCAAAAACTCGTCCTAGGCGGTAAGATGCGCTACACCAGTTCTAGCGAGTATGCACAATGGGATTACCAAGTCGGAAAACAGCCTTCTTATAAAATCTTCGATCTCTATGGCTCTTATGAAATTAATCGTAATAGCCAAGCCTTCTTCACCATCGAAAACGTCACAAACCGCGCTTATCGAGTTGCGCAAAGTGGTGAAGGTCCTGGTACAGATGAAACAGGTCGAGGACGCACGCTCAATGTCGGGATTAATATTAACTTCTAATATCGAAGTAATTTCCTGACAGCAATCACAATCTATCACGAATGAGGGTAAGCACTGCTTACCCTTAATTGATCGTCATTAAAAATATTCACTTGAAGGTTATTCATGAAGGTTATCCACAGTATTCTCTTTCTCCTCAAACTCTGCCTTAAAACGCCGGCAGGAAAAGTTGGCTTACTCATACTTGCTGCCATTATTGCACTAGAGCTGATCGGCATTCAGATCTCCCTAAAATTCATCAACTGGAACAAAGATTTCTACAATGCGCTTGAAGAGTATGATGTGAATGCCGCGCTTAAACAGATCGGGATATTTCTTCTCTTAACATTTTTTAGCGCACTACAGTATCTCATTGCCAATTATGCGCGCGGATTACTGCTGATTCGTTGGCGCAAAGAACTTACCGATACCGCACTTAATCTCTGGTTAAGACATAAAAACTACTGGTATTTAGAGCAAGATGGCACTATCGATAATCCCGATCAACGAATCGCCGAAGATTGCCGGATGTTTATCGAATACTTTATTAGTAGCGCCATTGAATTTATTACTCGAGTTGTCGCCCTTTTTACTTATTTCGCACTGCTCTGGTCTATTAGCGAATTCGCCTTACATTTCACGCTCTTTAATCTTGATATTACCATCAATCACTATTTAGTCTGGTTAGCACCAATCTACGTCATTATCTCTACGCTTATTACTCATTATCTCGGTGCACCACTGATGAGATTAAATATTGCACGCAAACATAAAGAAGCAGATTTTCGCTTTGCGCTCACCAATATTCGCGAAAAAAAGGAAGCGATTGCCCTCCAAAATGGTGAAGCAACCGAAAAAGCACTACTGAATGATCGCTTCCAAAACGTGGTCACAAATTGGCATACATTGATCCGCCGAGAACTTATTTTAGGTTGCTTTACGCGCCCTTATTTCACAACCGTTTTACGCATTCCCCTGCTATTTGCACTGCCGATCTATCTCATTAATAAAGTCACTTTAGGGTCCCTTATGCAGATCGCTTCAGCCTTTCAAAGTGTCGTAACAACGCTCTCTTGGTTTATCTTCTCTTACAGCAAACTTGCAGATATGGCCGCCGCTTCTGTGCGATTATCAACATTTCTACAATCCCTACAATCTCGCGAACCACACACCAAAACAATACACGCACAAACTGATAATAATACGTTAATCATTAACGACCTAAAGCTGCAAAACCGCCATAATCAACCTTTATTAGACATCCCGGAAAAAATCATCTCTACGGCAGAACCATTAACGGTTATCCAAGGAATTTCTGGCTTAGGGAAATCCACGCTATTCAAAACGCTTGCCGGCTTACATCCACACTTTAATGGGGAAATTATACTGCCAAAAGGTAAACTCCTCTTTTTACCGCAACAAGCGTACTTCCCTTTAACAGGGCTTTTAGGCGCAATTGCCTATCCTTTACCGGCGAAAAAAACAGATGAAACAAAAATTATCTCGTTATTAGAAAAGGTCGGATTCACTCGCGAAAAAGTATTACCGCTCATGAACCAATGTGACTTTACGCAATTCTCCGGCGGCGAACAGCAACGCCTGATAATCGCCAGAATTCTCTTTAATCAACCTGATTGGGTTTTTATGGATGAGAGTTGTAACGCACTAGATAAAGCGACAGAAAAATCAATGCTTGAACTACTAAAGCAAGAGCTTCCAAAGACTCAGTTCGTCCTGATATCCCATAATATCCCCATCAGCAATCATGAAATGTGGAGAATAAAATCCTCAATAGCAAAACTATCGTAATCTATCTCAACCTCTAAAATGTTTCATAAAAATATTCCATAAAAAAAAGCATGATATACAGTTAGATATCATGCTTTTTTTTTATGATTTTAATAATTATCAATTATAAGAAGTACATCTCATAACGAGCTGTCGCTCTCCACTTACCTGTCTCTACATTCTCACCTGGAGTCCCACTCCACTTGAAACGAATTTCTCGAATAGCATTACGACTCCAATTGGGTCCGTGGCTTCCGCCTATTTTCCCCATAGAATAAGAACTACCATATGTTAATGGCATCTCTTGCCCACTATCTGTAAGCTGATAGGCATAAATTGAAGTCCCATTACTTAGTTTTACTTGATTAGTCGCATCTCCTGGCCTAACAACTGTACCAGCAGCACCTGTAGGCGCATATATCGTAAAACGAGGATAAACAGCCTCATCATTACAAGCATCATTCAATTCTCTAGCTACAATCAAACGAATATCTTCATTATATGTCTTACCTGAAGCAAGATCTGCCCCGGAAACAGGGTTTCCTTGATTAAAACGTAAATTTGTTTTGTCAACATGGTAAAAATACTTAGGCGTACAGATTGGTAGGGTTTTATCTGGAATAAACTCTGCGCTATAGGTAAATCTTACCCCACCCAAGTCAACAAGAGTTCTAATATCTCCAGGGTTTAATTCGACATCAGATGTTGTATCTCCCTTCATAATTCGATGCCCTGGAAAAGAGTTTACCGTCCAATCCCCAGATAAAGTGGCCGGAAAAGGGATATCATTATTAAAAAAACCGCCCCCTTTATCCGCAAAATTCCACCCAATCTGATACTTTACTTGTCCGCTACCATGCCCTGGGATGAGCTGCATTCCAACATAGAACTGAGGATTAGTTATCGGTTGTAAACTATCTATCAATTTATCAATATTATTCTGAAAGTTTGAAGTATCTCTATTCCCATAGACTGTTATTCTGCTATTAGGAGAACAAGAAATATATACCAGATTACCAATCCCACTCGCACTATTTTTATTTTGTTCGACCTTCGCATGGAAATTTAAACCACTTGGTATCTGTGGATGCCCTCCCATGTATCGGCACTGTGCATAAATAATGTTACTACACAATAGTGCTATCATTAAACCCAACAATAAAGATAAACGTTTCATTATAATGCCTTTTATCTACTTTCTACTCGTACACCCGTACAAGTATTGCCATTACAGGTATAATTCATTTTTACAGATGCCCCATAATCATCAATAAACATCATCGTAAACTTATTTCCCACTTGAATATTTACAACTTCATTACTAAAGGGTTTTAAATTAATTTCTTTTTCAACTGTCCTATTACGGCTATCTGTTAATGCATAAATAACACTATAGTATGCCGTTGGGTTTTCTAAAGTAATAGAGCTCCCTAATTTTTTTACAACCACTTCCTCAATCCAACCATTGTTTACATAAGTAGGTAAACCTTTAGGTCTATAGAAAAGCTTCATCTTCGACTGAATAACAATACTAATTTGGTTTTTACTTTCATCACCTTTTGGAGGAACCCCAAGTACATTCATAAAAAACATTGTCTCTCTATCAGAAGCCAGCTCTGATTCCGATCCCATGAAATTAATCTTAATTTGCTTCTCTTGTTTTGGATTAATTCTCTGTAGTATTGGTAATGCTGCTAATGGTGAGATTATTTTTTCACCACTATCATTTTCAATCCATGTTTGTGCTAAATATGGGGCATCCGCACTTGAATTCGTTACAACAACAGATTGAGAGCTTTTTTTACCTGCATCAAATATGACACGTGATCGGTCAAAAGATAATTGAGCAAATGAAATATTCACCAACAATCCAATTAATAATAGTGTAAATTTCTTCATGATTTTTATTCCTAGTAACAAGTTAAATTATTTAAGGTAGTGGTATCTAAAGAATTGATTTTTATCTGACATGATTGAGAACCATTCCATTTTATAATATATTCCGCATTTTTTATCAATCCAGTCAGATAAGTCAGCCCTTCCTCGGCAACAATTGCAACTTCTTGCTCATTTCCATTACTACGATAAACAGCTGAACCAAAAGGAGGATATGAACCATCAGACAAAGTCACTCTAGCTATCGCTTTTTCTCCAGAAATACCGCCCAATGACCGATAAGCTATAGCGCCATCACTCATTGCAACCTGAACAACCCCATCTTGAATCTCTACATTATCTGGTAAATTATCATTATCTACCATGTAGTTACCTCGATAATAACTTGTCGTATTACTAACCCCTATTAATCCGAAAGTATTACTAACATCCTGCCCACCCTGCATTGGTACTCCCACAGCTCCTGCATCTAAAATCAGACGACTGCCATCCCCATAAACTTTTCTATGAGTTGCAATACCATGTTGCGTCAGTGTTAGAGAACCATCAAAACTTGTACGTATTCCTTGCCTATAATCTGAATAGTCAGCCATAACCATGGCTTGTCCATAGCCAGTATCTGCGCTATAAGTTGCGTTAAAACCAAAATCAGCACCACCACTCAAATCTCGCTTATGGTTAATAGAACTGCCTATCGTATAGTAACCCCCAAGTCCACTGTTACTATAAGTTATCTGATGATCAACATATTTTTCACGGCTTCCATATTGTGAACTATATTGAATTGAACCACGATCTTCCTGCAGAGGAATACTGATATATAATGCAATTCTACGATCCTTATCAGCATAACTACTATTATTTTCTTGGCTTAAGGAAAGACTCACTGATGTATTTTTTAATACCCCCGTTTTAATATTTTTACTCATAGTGAGGTTATAGTTGGAGGATCCATCCTTATTCCAATAAGAGCCCTTTGATATAGATCCCGTTAAACTAATATCCCATTGAGGTACATATTGCGAAATACTTAATGAGATTCTATTTTTTTCTAAATAAGTATTACGAAACCCTCCCTGTACAAAGCTGAGATAGTTATTGAGACTAGTGAACTCACGACTAGAAAAACGATACCCTGCAATATTTAGGGTTGTATCCGAACTAAATCTTTTCGCATAATTAAATCGATAACTATGCCCTTTATAATCTTTACCGTTATCCGTCTTAATAATAGTGCTTTCTGACCTTGTGACATCAAATGATAAAGCACCAAATTTCTCTAAGTTTAAACCCAAGCCAATATTAAATGCTTTATATTCCCGATTAGTCGTAAACTGAACACCACCAAATAATGATAAATGATTCGTTAAACCATAAGACCCATCAACCGATATCAGTTTTGTATCGACCTTAGTACCACTAAAAGGATCGAGCTTACCTATATTGGCAAAATATCTTATTCCACCTTTACGAGTCAAAAAAGGAACATGCGCAATATCAACTTGATAACGTCGGATTTCACCATTTGTTTCCTCGATCTCAACGTCAACGGTACCGTTAATATAAGAGGGTAAATCTGATATAACAAAAGGTCCAGCTGGGACTTGTACTGTTCGAATAATACTTCCATACTGTTTTAACACAACAACGGCGTTACTTGTCGCCACTCCCGTAATTTGAGGAGCGTATCCCTTTAAATAAGAAGGCATCATTCCTTCATCGCTATAAAGGCTAACCCCTTTAATCCTCGTAGAATCAAAAGAGTTACTGCGAGTATATAATTCCCCCGCATATAACTTTGCATTCATAGATGCAATATCTGTAAAACCATAAATTTGGTTCCATTCAAGTTTACTTCCTTCCTTGATTTTAGAACTATATTGATAGTCTGCACGAAACCTAAACTGCCCTAAATTAAAGCCTGCTGTACCAAAACTACGTATAGAGGAACTACTCTCTTTATCTCCGCCACGGTCATAACGAGCAAACTCCCAAAGCAAACTATAATCTAATATCACTCCATTAATTCCATGATCACGGTCCTTAGGTTGAACCCAATGAGGATCGATATTCCCTAGAAATTTTTGTGGCATACGAATATCTATACGCTGAGCACTAGAATCAAATTCAACTGATACCGCTTCATCTAAAAATTCTACGGGATAACATATTCCTGCATCAATCTCATGAACTTTTTCTTTAATATCTGACAAGTAATTCTTTTTTATTGCTAATCTTGTCATTAAATCCTCTGTAAAACAGAGATGGCTTTCTTTATCAGTATAGAAATATACTGAATAATCTCTTACAACTCTTTGTCCATTAAGCGTAATATCCGCTAAATATTCACCAGCAAATTGGTCATTACTCCCAGCAAATGCACTTAAGTCAATATTATCAAACCCCAAGCTCTGAAGGATATAATCATCAAACTCGATATTATCTGCTTGAGCTGTAGCACTCAATAAAGTGCTCACGACTATACCTAACAGCAGTTTTTTTCTAAACGAAGTTTTATTCATAATTATATTCGATCTTTAAAGCAGTCAGTACCTATAAGAGCAGGTATTTCAACACATTAAGAGCGAAATACCTGCAACAACTTTATTTAACTATTAACTACAGTTAAATTAATTAGCACTAATTATTTAAAAGTAGCCACGAAGTTTACTTTTGCATTAACAGTACCTGGTGTTGCATCAGTGCCATTAACTTTTGTTGTTCTACCCGCTACTTCAATTTTCGCACCAGCATCTGTAAGCTGTGCAACAATACCGGTACCTACATTACCTGCTGGAAGAATTGGTTGTCCTTGCATTTCAATTTCAACTCCTACGTTTTTTGCAGTACCAAGATTTTTCCATACTTTTGAATCTTCAGATGCAGAACCAGGGGATACTTCAACGCTTACACTTGTGATTGTATTTGCACCTGAACTTGCAGGATCAAGATCACAACCATAAAAATGAATATTACCTGTTCCCCACTTACCTGAACCATCTGCACCTAATTCTCTTGTTGTATGAGAGAAAAGATTAATAGTATCCGATGTTACACTACAAGCGGCTGTTGTTACTTCACCAGAAAAGTCGATAGTACCTGTTGCAGAACTACTTTGTGCATATGCTGCTGAAGATAGTGCCATTGCTGCTGCTAAAGCTAATGTTAATTTTTTCATAATTTAATCAATCCTATTTCGAAATACATAAATAAATATATTTTCCCACATTAACTAAATCATTAAATCAGAAGGGAGAATCTATATTTTTTAATGATTTTCATAATAAGTTAATGTGCACTTAGTATAATAATTGAAATTAAGGGATTCAATGCAAGTAGTTTTTTGTAAACAAAGGAATCACCAACAACACATTGAAATCAGCATGTTAAATATATTCATAATAGATTTATTAAATGGTAATTTTATAAAATTTACATCGTTTTACACAAAAGAACCTTAACAAACGCTTACTTGACGAATAAATTGCATATCCGTAAGAATAGAATGATCGAAAACTACTTTATAATAAAAATGTCACTCATTCCCGCGTCACCTTGTAAAAAAAACAAATCTATGAAAATTCAAATAAAATATTGAAATACATAACATATATCCTTAAAGGAAATACTACATGACTACACTTTATTACACTAAGGGCACCTGTGCCGACGTCGTTCTCATGACTGCCACAGCACTTTCACTAGACCTCAAATTAATCAATGTAGATATCTCAAAAGCCATCCCAATAACTGAAGATGGTACTGATTTTACAACAATTAATCCTAAAGGTTACGTTCCGGCATTAAAGCTTGATAATGGCACCGTGATTACCGAAGTTTCAGCGATTTGTGCGTATCTATCTGAGCTAAAACCGCACAACTCCATTTTCCCTCTGTCGGGCAGTGCGCTGGTTGACCAACTACAATGGTTTAATTATCTTGCCACCGAAATCCATAAAAATTACATGCCACTCATTTATCGCCTATTTGGCGTTAATGTAGGGAATGAATGGCCACCTATCGTTGAGGCCACTTTGCAAAAACGTTATCAATATATTGATCAACTCCTAGCAAAACAATCTTTTCTCACCGGAAATAAACTTACAAGTGCCGACTTCTATCTATTTATGACCACTATTTGGGCCAATAAGGTCGATTATGATCTTAATTGTTTTTCTAATATCCTTAAACATCGAGATCTCATGCTGCAAAACCCCATTGTGAACGAGCTTTATCCCATAACGAAGAAGAAATAACGATTAAGAATCTATAAAAGAGAGAGTGCCGTTTACTAATATGCTAAACGGCACTTTTAAAAATCAGTATTGAGTCCAATCATTGCCAAAGTATTAATTATATCTTTGATAAAGACCTGATGATATTAATAATAATATTATTATTTTATAGTTAAAACAGATACTCTTAATCATCAATAATGAGGATTTTCGTTAATTTCCAACAATTCATTCTTAAAAACGCTTCTTCTTAACACTTTCCTTTCCTGCAAAGTTATTGATAATAATTTAAAATAGTTGAATAAAATTAAATTCTTCTATATCAGCCATTTCCTCACTCTGAGATGTGGCGATTTTATTCACACTAAAATGCACTAGAAAGCGATTATTATGAATACCTATGAGAGCCACAATCTTCTTTCACTTCTCGAACCTATTGTTCACAATAATGATATTCAATCATTTATCCATTTAGTGGATTCCAATAAATCCATTGACTTAGCTGATGCTTTAGAAAAATTCCCGACAGAAGCCATTATTCCACTATTAGAGCAACTTGATGCCGAAAAACTCGCTTGGCTCTATCCACAATTTGAGGAAGAGGAAAAAACCAAAATCGTTCCACTTCTCAGCATTGAAACAATCAAAAACCTCTTCAATCTGCTGCTTTCTGATGAGCAAGTAACCATGTATTTAACGCTCAATACCGAAGCACGCAATGCCATTATGCCGATGCTCGATCAAGAAGAGCGAGAAGCAATTATCACCTTATCAGCATATCCCGAAGATACCGTCGGCGCCATTGCTTCAGCTGACTATGTCAACATTTCCGCTGATGGAACCGTCGCTGACATTTGGCATAAAGTCCGTCAAGATGCGAAGACGAAAGAGGCGCTCTCGATGATCTATGTCACTGATGAATATCGTCATCTTATCGGCGTTATTTCACTGCAAGATATCTTAGTTTCACAAGATAGTGACAAAATTAAAGACATTATGACCACCGATATTATTCAAGCAAAAGCCTCTGAAAGTGATCGTGTTGCGATTGCTCTTATCGAGCGTTATGAGCTGCAAGCGCTACCTGTCACGGATAATAACGGTCATCTCATCGGGATTGTGACAATTGAAGATGCAATGGAAAAACTTCGTGAAACCGCGGCCGATTCTTTTGCAAAGCTCGGCGGAAACGTGCCGATGTCAGGACCTGAGCTGGATTATCAATACTCCAGTTTTTGGCGTATGCTTCGCGTTCGGGGATTTTGGCTTGTGATTCTCACGATCTTCGGCGTTTTTACCAGTACATTTGTCGCTAAACAGGAAGAGATTTTATCAGAGGTGATTATTCTTGCCGCATTCTTAGCGCCGATTGTCGACATGGGCGGAAATACCGGCAGCCAATCCGCAACACTCGTCATCCGTTCGATGGCGCTCGGCGATATTCGGCTTAAATGGCAAGATCTCTGGTTCATCTTTAAACGTGAAATCCCAATTGCCTTAGCGTTAGGTGCAACCGTTGCTCTTGTGGAAGTAGTACTCGCATACTTCTTCAAAGATGAGATTAGCTCCAAAGTTCTGATGATTGTTGGTTTTTCAATGATTACCGTCACATTCATGGGCGGTTTAATCGGTATCTTACTGCCCTTTATTGCCAAACGCTTCAATATCGATCCGGCAACCTTAAGCTCACCAATGCTCACATCTGTGATGGACTTTTTAGGTGTTGTCATCTACTTCGGCTTTGCTTACTGGTTCTTGAGTGATCTTCTTATTGAAGCTGCCGAAGCCATCGCATAATCAATCGCTCTCTAATCAAACCTTTTTATCATTCTAAACCTTCATTTTTAACGCAAAAGTCGTCTAAAAATGAAGGTTTTTTTTATATCGTTACTGTAATTAAAAAGTCTTATCAATGATTGCTGGCAAACGATTAATACAAATATGTAAGCATTCTCCCCAGCCAGATATCAACTTTAATCAGTCCGTTCAACAAGCTGAAATTAATTGCACGATATCAGTAATTCCTAAAGCTAACTTTTCGTTTTCAAACCTTATTTCTATAAAAGAAATAATGATTTTCTTTCAATCCGTATTAGCAATGATTGTTTTTCTCTACATTAGTCTCTCAAATTTCATTTCAAAATAGAGCATCAGAAAATTTGACCTCAAGCATGCTTGAGGTTTTACAATTCTCTTATTCCGAAATTTTAACATTCTTATTTATTCATTCAGAAAGGAAAAACTATGAGAAACATCATGAAAGCAGCACTTATCGCATTCGCATCAATCTCAATCGCGCAATTTGCGAGCGCACAACAATTTGCACCGCAAAAAGTTCTCACAGACTTAACGCCGGAACAAGTCAAACAAATTAATGCGTTAGGCGGCATTCCTAATAAAGAAGTCACCTCGCCGGTATATGATTTCCATTTATCAAAAATCTTAACACCCGCACAAGTAGCGCGTTATAACGAACTCAAAGACGGTACTCGCCAAACAGGAACTGTTGATTATCAATTCAATATTGACGGTAAATAATCCCTCAATCACACCAAATTGCCCCATTCTAATAAGGAATAATCTGTGCAACGAGCATTCCCCATTAGAAATGCAATAACAGAGCCTCTACTGATAACTTAATTAGTAGAGGCTTTTCTTATTTAATGAATATAGAGATCGAATAATTCGAATTTAATTATCGAAAATATTCATAATAGTGAATATTCACTGCCGTACAATCATCATTTTTCTATTTATAAAAACAGCATTAACCCCTAAATAACTGATAGAGATAGATTAATATAAGATTTTTGCAAGTTTCCACTATGAAAAAAATATCACGATGATAAATGAAGAGGTTATGCTCAATTAATGAATTAAGGGAATTAATGATTTTCTTCAACTGCATTTCAGCAAGTCGATTTTTACCTTACATTAGGAATCATTCAAATAACAAATATTCATTTAAAACAATTTAATTATTCAACAATAGAGGTAAACATTATGAAAAGTATCATGCAAAAAGCACTATTATCTGCGGCAATTATGATGGCAATGTCAGCAACCTACTTCGCAACTGCACAGCAATTTCCTCCACAAAAAGTATTGACCGATTTGTCACAAGAGCAGATCAAACAGATTAATGCTCTGGGCGGAATTCCGAATAAAGATGTCACATCACCGGCATATGATTTCAAGCTCTCAAAAATCTTAACGCCAGCACAAGCAGCGCGTTATAACGAGCTCAAAGATGGCGTTCGCCGAAATGGAAAAGTGAATTACGAGTTTAATATTGATAGCAAATAACTATTGATTTAATCTCCCAAATTTCTCAATTTTGATCAACTCTATCGATGAAAGATCGCTAGGGAAAATGGAGAAGATCGAAATTGAGAACCTTCTACAATCCTCCG
>DXHP01000228.1 GCA_019113305.1 Candidatus Ignatzschineria merdigallinarum
AGAAGCAATATCTGATTTCTCATTGAACTTTCCAGCAAATTTGGAAATAGAAGTGTGGGATACAGAATCTAATAGTGATCTTCGAGACCTATTTACACGCTACTTTCATGAGCAAGATTTTGAAATATCCATTCTATTATCAGATGCTGGTATTCAGCAGATCTTAACAGCAACGGTCAAAGACTCTATCACTCAATAAAATAACCTTAGGATTCTGTATCTTCACCCTTTGACTGTTTACTTAAACGGGTACGCTTTGCTCGAGGATGTGCAGCATCAAATACTTTGGCTAAATGATTAAAGTTCAAATGTGTATAAACCTGTGTTGTGGCAATATCCGCGTGTCCTAATAGTTCTTGTACCAACCGAATATCTTGACTCGATTCTAATACATGCGTTGCCATAGAATGCCGCAAAAGGTGAGGATGTAAATTAATATTCACACCACTTTTCTCAGCATATGCTTTTACTCGACGACTAATTTGTCGATCCGACAACGCAGCGCCTTTTTTAGATATAAAAAGCGAATCTTGTTCTACCGTACTACCACCATCCTGCAACCATGATTCTCGTAATGAAAGCCAATTTTGAAGCGCCTGAAGCGCTTTTTCTCCCATTGGAACAAGACGATCCTTGCCGCCCTTACCATCAATCACTTTTACCATCAATTCTCGCAGATCAATATTGCTCAATGTTAATGCCGAAATCTCCGCAAGTCTCAATCCACTAGAATATAATAACTCTAGAATCGCCAAATCCCGTATTTCCAAATCATTCTCCGGTATACGATCTAAGATTTGATTTAATAAATCAGACTCCACGACTTTAGGTAATCGCCGCTCTTTCTTAGGGGGAGAGATCAGACGCGCATAGTTATAAGCAACTATGCCTTTTTCTTGTAAATATTGAAAGAAAATTCGAATCGACGCCAGTTGCGTTTCCAAACTCGCGCCACTTAATCTCTTTTTTCCACTCGCGACTGGTTTCTTCGCACGAAAAATAATATAAGAGCGTAATACTCGATCATCGCAAAGATGCCACTCACCAATTCCTTGCTCGTTCAAATATTGGATTAGTTGCGTTAAAGCATAGCTTTTTACGCGCACACTATGTTCACGAAAAGACTGACCATAAACCTTTAAAAACAGATTCGCCTCTGTTACCAGAGGCGATTGTAGTTCTATCATGATGCTATCTCTAAATCTCTAATGAAGACCTAACGTACGACGTAGATTCTCAATTGAAAACATCTCATCAAACTTATCAGCTTCCATCAAACCACGCTCAAGAATCACATCTCTCACGCTCTTACCTGTTTTTGCACAGATACGTCCAACAATATCCCCTTCACCATGACCAATAATCGGATTAAGATAAGTGATAATACCAATGGAGTTTAAAATATAGTTGAGACAGTATGATTCATTCGCTGTAATTCCAGAGATGCAACGATCTTGTAATGAACGACAAGCATTCTTCAATAGAGTCATTGATTCAAATGTTGATTGCGCGATCACAGGTTCCATTGCATTCAATTGCAACTGCCCTGCTTCTGCCGCCGTCAACACCGTTGTGTCGTTACCGAAAACTTTAAAACAAGCATTATTAACCGCTTCCGGCAATACTGGATTCACTTTTGCCGGCATAATCGAACTTCCCGCTTGCAACTCTGGAAGATTAATCTCTTTTAAACCCGTACGCGGTCCTGATGACAGTAAACGAAGATCATTTGAGATTTTTGATAATTTCACAGCAAGCCCTTTCAAAGCACTGTGGAAATAGACAAAATCAGCTAAATCAGAAGTCGCCGCAATCAAATTCCCCGAAGGCTCAAAAGGGAACCCCGTAATTTCTGATAAATATTTTGCCGCAAGTTCAGTATAACCATCCGGCGTATTAATTCCCGTACCGATCGCTGTACCACCAAGATTGATTGCAAGAAGTGTCTTTCGAGCAAGCTTCAAATAATCAATTCCTGTTTTAATCTGGAATGCAAAGGCGCCAAACTCCATCCCTAAAGTCATCGGCACAGCATCTTGTAATTGGGTTCTTCCCATTTTCAAGACATCTGCAAATTCTTGTTCTTTCTGTTTCAACCCTTGATATAGATAATCGGCTGCTTCAATTAATGCCTCAGACACTTGATAAAAAGCCACTCTCATCCCTGTTGGATAAGCATCATTTGTCGACTGAGATTCATTGACATGATCATTGGGGTTAATAATATCGTAACGCCCTTTCTCATACCCTAAACTCTCAAGCGCCAAGTTAGCAAGCACTTCATTCACATTCATGTTTAATGAAGTTCCCGCGCCCCCTTGAAATGCGTCGATTGGAAAATGAACATAGTAAGTATCATCTTTTAACAAAAGATCACAAGCAGTAATGATTGCATTACCTACTTCAGGCTTAATTGAGCCTAAGTCCATATTCGCTTTTACAGCGGCTTTTTTTACTGCAGCTAAACCATAAATAAACTGTGGATTATCTCGGTTCTTTTGGGTTGAAATGGTGAAGTTATTGATTGCTCTTTGGGTGTGAATGCCATAGTAAGCATCGCTTGGCACTGATAATTCCCCTAACAAATCAACTTCTGACCGGTAACCCATTTTTTTGTTCTCCACTTTACGAATTAAAATATTTTCCTTGTTTTACGTCTCTTAAACGCTTTTTATCCCGACTTGTAACGGTTTCTGAGTGAGGCTGAGGGGATAATTTTCGTAGTTCACGTTCGTGTTCTCGTATTTCTATACTCTCTTGAGTTTCCTGATACATGGTCGTCGCAACAGATGCAGGACCTCTCTGCTCGATGAGCAAGCACACTTCAACCTCGTAGATCATTTGCAACTTACGGATCGTCACTAAATCACCTACAACAAGGTTTCTGGCAGGCTTTGCTTCAACACCATTCACTTTTACTCGCCCTTTATTCACTTCGTCAGTTGCTAAACGACGAGTTTTATAAAATCGGGCTGCCCATAACCACTTATCTAGACGCATAAGCACTCTTCACTCTATTTTGTTATATTAGATCGAAAAAAAAATTGCAAGCTTTAACACAAAAATAGCCGTATAAATACGGCTACCTTCTTCTAACTATCTATTTTGGCACTTTGAGAGAGAATCATTATCTTTTACGATTCCTTGGCGGGCTCATCATCTGATAAGACAATATTCAACTCTAAAACATCGCAATCCCCTTCACGATCCATCGCAATATTAATTTGCTCGGACTCCACCGGAAGATATCGTCGTACAACCTCTAAAATATCCCTTTGAAGATCTTGCATGAAGTCTGGATTACCTTCCATATTCTTCACTCGCTCATGCGCAACAATGATCTGCAAACGCTCTTTTGCGATAGATGCCGTGTTTGATCTTTGGCGTTTACCAAATAACAGTTTAAACATCTCTAGCCTCCAAAAATGCGTCCAAAGAATCCTTTCTTAGGCGCTTCAATAAAGCGATGTGGAAGATCTTTTCCTAAGAAGCGCTCAACAATATCGTTAAAGGCTTGCCCAGCATCAGATTCCTCATTCATAATCACAGGCTCTCCCGAGTTTGAACACTGAAGCACTGCTTGAGATTCCGGTACAACGCCTACCAAAGGAATGCCAAGGATATCTAAAATATCCGTCACCGAAAGCATATCACCGCTCTCTGCACGAGTTGGGTTATAACGATTAATCACCAAGTGCTGGTTAACTTCTTTGCCTTCTTCAGCTTTCTTCGTTTTACTCGCTAAAATCCCTAAAATACGGTCTGAATCTCGGACAGATGACACTTCAGGATTCGTCGTGATGATCGCATCATCTGCAAAATACATTGCAAGTTGCGCCCCCTTTTCAATTCCCGCTGGAGAATCACAGATGATAAACTCAAATCCCATTTCATCGAGTTCTTTCATCACTTTCTCCACACCTTCTTTTGTCAACGCATCTTTATCACGCGTTTGCGATGCCGGAAGAATGTAGAGATTTTCGAGACGACGGTCTTTAATTAAAGTTTGTGCTAATGTTGCTTCATCATTCACAACATTAACAAAATCATAGACGACACGACGCTCACAACCCATAATTAAATCGAGGTTACGAAGCCCCACATCAAAGTCAATCACGGCTGTTTTATGACCATTTTTTGCGAGCCCTGCCGCTATGCTCGCGCTAGTCGTTGTTTTACCTACGCCACCCTTACCAGATGTCACAACTACGATTCTTGCCACTCGTCGCCCCCAAATAATAAATATCGTTGATCGCTATTTTAATCAACGTTTACACTTCGATTATCTCATTTTAATAATTGCTTGCGATCCTACTAATATCATTAAGCCTTAAAATAGATAACCACTATATCTCTTCAATCATTCGTAAAATCCATTATCTATCTTACCCAATTCTCAACTCGCCCCAAACCTATTGGAAATCTTCCTATAAACCTCGAAGAAGGAGTAATGAATACTCATCAGTATTCAATCATTGGTGATAATGGATCTATTATTACTTAATCAATAACCGCTTACAATAATATAAAACGTTATTGAACCCTCATTAATATATCTATTTGCACAATTATTCAAATAAAATGCAAAAATTACTTAATGAGCGCTTCGATCTTCACTTCATCAGCGTCAAGATAGATCTGAACCATCTTGCCACGAAGATTCTCTGGAATATCTTCTTCCATCTTATAGAAACCCGCAATCGAGACCAATTCAGCTTCTAATGATTGGCAAAATATTCTTGCCGCACGATTGCCATGAATACCTGCCAATGCCCTACCACGCAAAGCGCCATAGATATGAATATTCCCATCAACTAAGAGCTCAGCCCCTTCATTCACAGAATTCACAACCACTAAATCACCAGCAACAACAGATAATTGTTGACCTGATCTCACTTGTTGGACGTGCATTGTGGTCTCCACCGGCGTAGATGCTTCAAGGACTGCTTCCGCAACTTCCTCTACCTTCACCTCTTTCTCGATGTCTTTTGCTACCGCTTCTTTCACCGCCCGAGACTTCGTTTTCACTGCAGCATCAGCCAAAATTGCCCAGCCCGCCGCTTTTGCTTTACTCTCTAAATCAGCATTAACATGCCTAAGTCCAACCGGCACGAGATCCCGGGAAGTTAATAGATTCTTTAACCAATTAAGATCAAGATTATTACCAATACCAATTGCTGATAGATCAACAACAAAAGGAACACCTTTAAAAAGCTGGGGAGATTGATCAATTTGTGCTGATAAATCTTCCTCTAAAGCTTTTAAATCTATCCCCTTAAGATAAAGAACCATCATTGCTGATAGTTCTCCCTTAATTTGAAAAATTTTATTCTGTGTCATAAGTCACTAAATAATTGAGATGAATTAATGATCGTGACCGTCTGCGTGAACATGACCATGTGAAAGTTCTTGCTCTGTCGCATCACGTAATGCCACTACTTCAACTTCAAAGTTTAAGTTTTGTCCTGCTAAAGGATGGTTTGCATCTAATTTGATCTTTTCATCAGACACTTCAAGAACTCTGAATGCTTGCATTTGGCCATCTGGCGTTGTGCCAGTTACTTGCCAGCCCACTTGCACTTCTTCATCTTCTGGGAATGCGCTACGTGGTACTTCGATAACGAAATCTTCATTAGACTCGCCGTAACCTTCTTCTGGAGATACGCTAAATGAAAGCGTTTGGCCTTCAGTTGCGCCTTCCAATGCTTTTTCAAATCCTGGGATCATCATTCCGTGACCTTGGATGAATTCTAACGCATCTTGACCTTTGTTAGTGTCAACCACATTACCTTGATCATCTGTTAATGTGTAAATAACGCCAACTACTTTATCTTTTGCTACTGTCATTGAATGTTCCCTTTATCAATTTTACGAGTATAATTATGGCTTAACACTATACATTAATCTGTGCTCTAGATAAATGATTAAATCCTCATAATTTGAGCACATGCAACATCTTTCACAATATATACAAGAAACAATCTAAAATATGAACGCACAACAACAAAAAGAAGCCGTTGCAAAAGCAGCATTAGCCTATATCCCAGAAAATAAGATCTTAGGTCTTGGCACAGGATCCACTGTCGATTGTCTCATCAAGCTGCTTCCGACACTTCCTTTTCAAATTAAAGGGATTGCATCGAGCTCAGAACGCACCTCAAAGCAAGTCGAAGCGCTCGGTATTCCGGTCGTCGATTTGGCGGATATCTCAATCATTGATACTTATATTGATGGCGCAGATGAAATCAACCATAATCTTGCGATGGTCAAAGGCGGCGGCGGTGCATTAACTCGTGAAAAAATTGTTGCTGCACATTCAGAAAAGTTCGTCTGTATCGCTGACGAATCAAAACTCGTAGAAACATTGGGCGCATTCCCACTTCCGATCGAAGTCATTCCCATGGCAGCGCATTATGTGATCCGAAAAATGGAACAGATGGGCGCAAAAGCCAAAATCCGCGAAGGATTTATCACCGATAATCATAATCTTATCGTTGATGTAGAAGGATTAAAAATTACTAGCCCGATTCAGCTTGAAGCATCTATTAATCAAATCACTGGTGTTGTGACCAATGGTCTTTTTGCAGCTCGTGGTGCTGATGTTCTATTGATGGCAGATCAAGATCTTAATATCCGCACAATGACAAAAAAATCATAAGTCATACTGCGCTTTATAATCCGTCTTTAAAAACAGAGGGCTTTCACGATGAATATATCCACCATTTTTAAACGATTTTTACTCCTCTTCATTGCAGGGGTTCTCGTTTATTTTGCGTGGATTATCTATCGTGATAGCCGCGAGCTTCCTGAGTTCGAGTCAACTGATCCTCAACTTGAAATCAGTCAGTATGAAATTATGCGTTATAACAAAGATGGCGCGCTTGAATATCTGTTAGCGGGAGATATCTTAATCCATTACGACAATGAACAAGGTAGCGAGCTCACGAACCCTCAACTTTCTCACTATAATCAACCTACATTTTCTGATAGCGAAAAAGTACAATTAATCAATTGGCAAGCAGAAAGTTTAACGGCAACGATTTCACAAGATAAAAATCTTGTCACATTAAAAGATCAGGTTCTCTTGCACAAGCCAGATATCGAAAACCCACAAAATGAGATCATCTTAACCACTGATCGACTCTATATCCACGATCGAGGAGAGAAAATCTCCTCGGATATTTTTGTCAAAATTGCGTCACCATCTCGAGAAATTTCCGGCATCGGCGTAGAAGGATTCCCGGATAAAGAGCAATTTACAATCCTTCGCGATGTTCATTCAACATTCAAAACAAGTCAGGACGTATCTTATGAATAGATCTCGTATTTCTCGCTTTACGGCTTTAACCACATTCTCTCTGCTTGCCCTTTGCAGCAGTTTTAATATTGCTTTAGCGCTTCCTGAAGATCGTAAACTACCTTTAGACATCAACGCCGACTGGTCTGAATTTAGTGGCGGTACCCCAACGGGAATCTATCGTGGGAATGTCGTTTTAACGCAAGGAAACCTTAAAATTACCGCTGATGAAGCGATCTTTCAACTCAAAGATGGCGAACTTGAGTATATTATCGCGACAGGGAATCCTGTTAAGATTAAAGATCTACCACAAAAAAATGAAGGTTGGATATTAGGGGAAGGAGGCTCTCTTAGCTACTATCCAAAACGTCAGGTTTTGGAGCTTGAGAAAAATGCCAAAATTCAACAGAACAAAGATACCGTTTCTGCAAACAAGATCATTTACAATCTTGATACCCGCACCATTAATGCTGAGCGAAGCGCTAAAGATCGAGTTCATTTCACCATTCAGATGGAAGGAAGAGATTAACCATGCGCTTAACAACCCAAAACTTAATTAAACGCTTTAAAAACCGTACCGTTGTTAATGGCGCTTCTTATCATATCAATCAAGGTGAAGTTGTTGGCTTACTCGGTCCTAACGGCGCAGGGAAAACAACAAGCTTCTATATGACGGTAGGTTTAATCACACCAGATGAAGGCGAAGTATTTTTAGAAAACCGAGATATTACCCAAAGCCCAATGCATGAACGTGCGCAATTAGGAATTGGTTACCTCCCACAAGAAGCTTCCATTTTTCGCAAAATGACAAGTCGCGACAATATTCTTGCCATTTGCCAAACAAGACAAGATCTCAGCAAAGCAGAACAGACCGAATTAACAGATCAACTGCTTGAAGATTTCAAGATTACCCATATTGCCGACTCTCTCGGCATTTCACTTTCAGGCGGTGAAAGACGCCGCGTTGAAATTGCACGAAGCTTAGCCCTAAATCCGAAATTTCTACTACTTGATGAACCTTTTGCCGGCGTTGATCCATTATCGGTTGCCGACATTCAATCCATTATTGTTGAGCTTTCAGAACGTGGGATCGGCATCTTAATTACTGATCACAATATTCGAGAAACACTCTCTATTTGTGAAAGATCCTATATTTTAAGTGCCGGCACGGTGATCGCCGAGGGCGATACCGAATATCTACTCAACCATGAAGATGTTCGCCGCGTCTATTTAGGAGAGAACTTCTCACTATAATCCCTCACTTCGTCCCGAGCTCGTATTATTCAAAAGGTGCTCTACTTAATCTAAAGGAAATTATTATGACTTCGACCTTCTTTTTTTATGACCTTGAGACTTTTGGTCTAAACCCCAAAGAAGATCGTATCGCACAATTTGCCGGCATTAGAACGGATAGTGACTTCAACATTATTGGCGATCCTATCAATATTTATTGCCAGCCACCGGAAGATTATATTCCAGATCCGGAATCTATTTTAATTACCGGCATTACTCCTGAAGAAGCACGAGAAAAAGGGCTGCCGGAAGCACAATTTGCAGCGCGTATTCATGAAGAGTTTTCTCAGCCTAATACCTGCATTCTGGGTTATAACAGTATCCGTTTTGATGATGAGATGATCCGCTATCTCTTCTATCGCAACTTCATCGATCCTTATACTTATAGCTGGCAAAATGGCAACTCCCGTTGGGATCTACTTGATGTTGTGAGAGCAACTCACGCTTTTCGTCCAGAAGGAATTGAGTGGCCTATCGATGATGCCGGCGTTGTAAGCTTAAAACTTGAAAATCTCTCTAAAACAAATCGTCTCGAACATGAGAAAGCCCATGATGCGCTCAGCGATGTTTATGCAACAATCGGTATGGCAAAATTGATTAAAACACAACAACCGCGACTATTTGATTATTACTTTAATCATCGCCGTGCTCGTGAT
>DXHP01000229.1 GCA_019113305.1 Candidatus Ignatzschineria merdigallinarum
TTTTTCGCGAGCATCGTTGCAAACTGTAACTTTAGACGATTACCATTGGCATCCAAACGATGCATTTCACCCACGTTTTCGTTGTAATGCACAATATCCCAATCTTGATAATATTGTTGTAGCTCTCCTTCACTGAAGGTAAATGGAAAACCATCAAAAGGATATTGTTCTGTCGACATTGCCGCAACAATTAAGTTATAACCGCCAGAGTTCGTATGCGCCTGCATATTCGGAATAATCGCCGGCATACAATCACGATCCACAAACATTAAAACCACGGTAGAAATGATGAGATCGTATTCCCCTTCAATTGCCGCACTATTAATATCATACTGCTTCACATTGATATTACGGATCGATTCTTTTGCCATAATATTGGTCAATGTATCAATCATATTAGGGCTGAGATCATAAGAAGTAACCTCAAAACCATTGTCTGCCAAGAAAAGGGAGTTACGACCTTGACCACACCCTAAATCTAAAACTTTGCATGGCTGAACACCATATTTCTCAACCATCTCCACCACATCTGTATGTGGCTCTGTTAACCCATAATGATCGTGATAATAGCTCTGTGGTTTACGCATTGTCATTGCCAACTTCCTTCTCTTATAGATGCCGATAAAATCCTATTATTGATAACGAAGCCACGTTCCCGTTTCACCTCTAAAGCCTTCTTTCGCTTTTTCCAGTGAGGTAATCAATGCTTTTTTGTCAGGATTGTTTTTCACAAAATCCATCGCCGCACGAATTTTTGGAAGCATCGAACCTGGCGCAAATTCGCCTGAATCAATATATTTCTGCGCTTCATCATACGTCATTTCAGAAATATCTGCCTGATTAGGCTTTCCGAAATTGATCGCCGCCTTTTCAACCGCCGTTAAGATCATCAAAAGATCCGCATCAATTTGATCTGCGAGCTTTGCTGATGCGAAGTCTTTGTCAATTACAGCCAACTTTCCAACCGTTTTGCCATTTTCCTTCGCAACCGGAATCCCGCCACCGCCGACGGTAATCACTAACTCTCCGGCATTGACTAAGTTCTTAATCGTTTTAATCTGCACAATTTGTTGAGGCAACGGTGAAGCCACAACAATACGATAACCACGCCCGGCATCTTCCATCACCGGATATCCCGCCTCTACCAATTTATCAGCTTCTTCTTTTGTATAGAAAGAACCAATCGGTTTTTTCGGAGATTTAAATGCCGGATCTTCGCTATCCACCAGCACTTCGGTCACAATTGTGACAACCTCTTTATCAATATTACGCCTTGTTAACTCATCTCGTAGAAATCGTTGTAAATGATAACCAATATATCCCTGGCTCATCGCACCACATTCAGTAATTGGAACACCTTCTTTCCCTAGTGCTTTTTCTGCGGTATCCATCGCAAGCTTAATCATCCCCACTTGTGGCCCATTACCATGAGCTAAAACTAGATCATGTCCTTCTTCCATCAAGTCCACAATTGGCACAACAGTAGATTCTACAATTTCTTGTTGTTCACTCACACTATTACCCAGCGCATTACCACCCAACGCTACAACAATTTTCATTAACAATGCCTCCTTTTAATTTAGCCTTCATAATTTCGCTTATTGCGCCATTTCCGTCAAATTAAATTTTCCTAAGAACCGAGATAAAATACTCATTTTTAGAGATGCTAATTATTTATTCGAGAATATCGTCAATTATTATTAATTGTCGTCAATTAATACTAGTAACCTTACAAAATAATGCTATGATTTATGCTGAAAACAAGCTTATTCTATAAGGATCAAGCAAATACAATTATCAATTAATATTATTTAATTTATTTCAATAAATCGAAAGATAATACCTTCCCATGATTTTTACAAAGTCACCCTGTGAGCCAACATTAAAAATCAGAGAAGTCATCCTTTCATCACTCACTATTTTATTTATTTTTAAGGGGAATATCTCATGAAGTTTTTTCAAGAATTTAAAGAGTTCGCAATGCGTGGTAATGTCATCGACTTGGCTGTCGGGGTCATTATCGGTGGCGCTTTTAACAAAATCGTTTCATCATTAGTGGCGGATATTATCATGCCACCTTTAGGCGTTTTATTAGGCGGCGTAGATTTTAAAGACTTCTCTGTCACCTTAAAAGATGCAGTGGGTGACGATCCTGCTGTTGTGCTTAATTACGGAATGTTTATTCAAAATATCTTCGACTTCATTATCGTTGCGTTCTCGATCTTCCTTGCAATTCGCGTTATGAATAAACTACGTGAAAAACAAGATGAAGCAATCGTGGAAGCAGTGGAAGAAGCTGCTGCCGATCCAGTACCAACTAAAGAAGAAATTCTCTTAAGCGAAATCCGCGATATCTTAAAAGAGACTCGTAAGTAACCGAGGATTTACCGTAACACGGTATGCTATACTCCCGTGAAAGCCTAACATTTAGAAAATGGCTTCATCATTAAAGGAGTTAAATAGCATGAATATTTTGTATGTTACAGATACTGAAAGAGGAATTGATCGCTGGCGTGAAGAGTTTGCCAAGGTCGATTCCTCTTTAACAATCTATGGATTAAATGATTCATATGATCCACTCGAGATCGATGTTGTTCTCGCTTGGAAACCTGCAAGCGGCATTTTTCCTACACTGAAAAATCTCAAGCTTACTCAATCTCTTGGTCAAGGCGTTGATCATATTATTAAATGCCCCGATCTTTCAAGAGATGTTCCTATTGCTCGTATCATTGATACAGATATGTCTGTTCAAATGAGTGAATATTCACTCTACGGCGTTCTAAAAGCTTTCCGAAAATTTCATATCTATCAAGCACAACAAACAGCGAATGAATGGTTACCAAGATCTCGAAATTTCCATGAAGATTTCAAAATTGGAATTTTAGGATTAGGCGAGCTCGGCGGTGCGGTTGCACAATCACTACTACAAAATGGCTTTACTAATCTACGCGGTTGGTCAAAAAGTCAAAAAGCCATTCCTGGATTACAGAGCTTTGCCGGCAATGAAAACCTTGAAACATTTGTCGATGGACTCGATGTCTTAATTTGCTTACTCCCTTTGACCAAAGAGACCATGAATATCTTAAATCTCGATCTCTTTGTAAAACTCAATCAAGGAGCTTTCCTTATCAATCCTGCTCGTGGAGAACATCTTGTCGATGAAGATCTTTTAACAGCTTTAGATAAAGGTCTTATCTCTGGCGCCCTTCTCGATGTATTTAGAGAAGAACCATTACCTGTGGATCATCCATTTTGGCAAGATCCTCGCATTGAGTTAACACCACATATTGCCGCAGCGACAAATCCAAGAACAGCAGCTGAACAAGTCATCAATAATATTGAGCGCGTGAAGCAAAATTTACCGGCGTTTAATTTGATTGATCTCTCAAAAGAGTATTAGTTTTATGGTATATTAAGGAGCATTCAAACATCATCGATTTCAACGTAAAATTGATGATGTAGCTCCTTTATAAGATAGGCAGGTTACTATGCTCGCACTCAATAAATTCTTCTTCTATGCTGGTATGATCGTCAGTGTTCTTGGAACGCTCATCGGAATCCCTGCATTGATTTTTGGCTATAAAACAATTGGTCTTTACCTTGTCACCATTGTTGTACCATTTGGATTTTTAATTTGGTTCACAGGCTTTATCGCATATACCTTCTTACGTCCCAATTCACTGCGTGAAAAAGATGATCGCGCACACGATGAAGCACAAAGATATCAGCGCCAAGTACCGGACTAAGCGTTACTCTCTAACGCCTTAAATTCACCGCAAAAACGAATATTCCTTAATAGGAACTATTCGTTTTTTATTGCGCCTTACTATGCTAAACCCCATATTCTTCTCTAATGACATCTATTTAATAACAGATATACAATATGGAAGATATCTGAGAACATTTCCTCTCACTGCCCTACTACAATAAAGATAAAATGAACTCCCTCAAATTTAAAGATCTATGTGAACAACTCAAAGCTGCAGGCGCTAAAAACCCTTCATCGTGGGCCAATAGTGAACTACAAGAAGATATTCCCCAATTTGCTCGATTTCTAATACTCAAAGGGCTCACGAATATATATCAAGATGTTCAAGGAAATATTACTGAAATTGATAACGGCTCAGAAGATGCCTTAAACACGGAGCATCTTCTTTCTAGCCTCATTCATGAAGAAAGACTCCAAACACTGCTCTATTCCTATGGAAAATCAATTATTGGCAGAGTCATTGATCTCCTTGATGAAGGCTATTTAGATGAAGCCAATGACCAAGTTGGCTGGGCTTTAATCGAGTTAAACCAACAAGGTTCAACAACTGATAGATTACTTCAAGGATTACATGAAGATTTTCTAGAATTTGAAGAATTAGAACTTCGTAAAGTTACCAAAATACCATCATAAAATGGCACTATTGCTTTAATAGTGCCATTTTAGATAAAAATAATATTACAGAATCTTTGACGAAATTTTACCGCTTTACTCACGAGCAATTTATAGCTGTAACTATCTACAACTACAATAAGTTTGAGAAAAACGTCTTTGTAAGACAAACGCGCTATCGCGATATTACTGAACGAAAAAGCATTCCCCTACCATGAGAATACGAATTTAAACCAAACTCACTATACTGCTATAAATCGTTCACTATAGGCTATGGCGCTGACGATAAGCTTCCGCTAAAGTCACACCTGTTGCAACGGAAACGTTTAAACTTTCGATCTCGCCTTCCATGGGAATTTTCACAATAAAATCACAATGCTTTTCAGTTAAACGACGAATTCCTGAACCTTCTGATCCCATAACAATCGCAATAGGTCCTCTAAAGTCTGCACTGAAAATCGTTGTTTCACCACCGCCGGCAAGCCCTGAAACCCAAATACCGCGCTCTTTAATCTTCTCTAACATTCTTGAAAGGTTCGTGACTTCGATAAAAGGAATGCGCTCTGAGCTACCACTCGATACCTTACGAACAATCGGTGTTAAACTACAAGCATTATCTTTAGGGACAATTACCGCATCCACACCGAATGCTTCAGCACTTCGCAAGCAAGCACCCACATTATGCGGATCTTGTACTTCATCCAAAATTAATAAAAACGGGTGGTGTTCTATACGATCCAAAAGTTTATAGAGATAATCTTCGCTCTCAGCACCACGCACTTCAATTTGCGCAATAATCCCCTGATGTCTTGAATCTTGTACTAATTTCTCAATCGTCTGTTGATCAGCACGTTCATAACGAATATTAAATTCATCTAATAAATCATATAACGTTTGCATGCGCTTATCTTTACGAGCTGGGTCTAACATCACGCGGATCACTCGATCTTCTCTAATTGCTGCTTCTACCGCATGAAACCCATAAATCCACTCTTGTGCCATCTCTTACTATCTCTCTTTAAATACACGACTGAAAATGAAGCCTTTAATTATCGCATGTTTCTTTCTCTAACGCAGATTCTATTACTATCGGATGTCACTTTTGGCACTAAGAACTAGTGCTACCACATTTTTATGAAAAATGTTCCTACACAAATCAAAAATATAACTAATAAAAATATTTTTATTGAATATTACAATATTATTAATTTTATTTTAAAAATGATTTACAATAATAAACACTCACTCTCTTTCTATAAAGGGCCGCTTATGGAACTCGATCCTATCCTTCTCGCGCGAATACAGTTCGCTATTAATATTTCGGTACATATTCTATTTCCTAGTATTACCATCGCACTAGGATGGATATTACTTTTCTTTAAACTTCGTTATCAAAAAACACAAAATATACAATGGCTTAATGCTTATAATTTTTGGGTGAAAATATTCGCTCTCAGCTTTGCTATTGGTGTTGTAACCGGCGTCACTATGAGCTTTCAATTCGGCACAAACTGGCCAGGATTCATGGAAAAAGCGGGAAATATAGCAGGTCCATTACTGGGATATGAAGTGCTTACAGCATTCTTCCTAGAAGCAACCTTCTTAGGCGTAATGCTCTTTGGACAAAAGCGTGTTTCACCATTTATCCATAATCTTGCAACCTTCTTAGTAGCGGTTGGTACAACTTTCTCGGCATTTTGGATTATCGCCCTCAACTCATGGATGCAAACACCGGCAGGCTATGAAATGATTGACGGCGTTGTTCATGTAACAAGTTGGTGGGATGCGATCTTTACACCATCATTCTTAACGCGTCTTGCACATATGTTACTTGCTTCGGGATTAACAGCGACATTTATTGTTGCCGGTATTTCTGCTTATCAAATCATGAAAGGTGATCCTGCTGGAGCAACTCGTAAATCTCTCAATGTTTGCATCATCGTTGCCGCAATTTTAATCCCTATCCAAATTTTCATTGGCGATCTCTCTGGTCTTTTGGTGAAAGAACATCAGCCAGATAAATTAGCAGCTATTGAGGCCATTTGGGAAACAGAAAGCCCAGCAGGTTTAAGCATTATTGCTTTCCCTAATGAAAAAACTCGTAGTAATGATTTTGATCTTAAAATTCCTCATTTAGGAAGTATTATTCTTACTCATACTTTTGATGGCGAAATTAAAGGTTTAAATGAATTTAAAGAACATCCACCCGTCGCGATTGTATTCTGGAGCTTTAGAATTATGGTCGGAATCGGACTATTAATGCTACTTGTTTCTTGGACTGGCGCAGTACAACTCATTCGTAAAAAAGAGATTGGTCCCAAAATGATCAAGGTATTCTTCTTCATGACATTCTCCGGTTGGGCTGCCGTATTATTTGGTTGGTATGTAACAGAAATCGGCCGTCAACCATGGATTGTGTATGACTTAATATCTACTGCGGAAACGGCTGCACCGCACGGGGTTACTGTGATGACTTCATCGCTACTCATTTATTGTTTAATCTATATTTTTGTGTTGATTAGCTACTTCTCTGTACTCTTCTATCTTGCAAATAAAACGATTAAGAACAATATCGCTGCAGAAAAACAAGGAGCATAATTATGGATGCGACAACAATTTTACCTGTGATTTTTTCTGGCTTAATGTTTGCTGCCGTCTTCTTCTATATCATTTTTGATGGTTATGATCTTGGCGTTGGTCTTCTCTTTCCTTTCATGAAGAAACGTGAAGATCGTGACAAAATGGTAGCAACAGTTGATCCTTTTTGGGATGCTAACGAAACGTGGATTGTTCTCGGTATCGGCGTGATCTTTATCGCCTTCCCGAAAGCCTATGGTGACATATTGGTTGCACTATATATTCCAACGGTAACTATGCTCGCCGGGCTTATTCTTCGTGGTGCCGCTTTTGATTTTAGAAACACGGCAAAAGAACACCACAGACCTATGTGGGATAAACTCTTCTGCCTTGGTTCTTATATTGCAACAATCTCGCAAGGTATCATGGTCGGCTTATATGCAACAGGCTTAAATCATACGCCCGCAAATTGGCTTTTCGCGATTTGTATCGGCATTTCTCTTTGTTTTGGGTATGTCATTCTTGGTTCTGCTTGGCTTATATTCAAGTCAGAAGGTCATATTCGTCTCTTTGCTACTAAAGCGATTAGACACTCAATCTTCCTTGCTTTTCTAGCTATTGTGCTTGTTTCTATGGCGATGCCATATACAAGTCCTTTGATCTTCCAAAAATGGTTCTCCATGCCAAATATGATCTATTTAGCGCCAATTCCCTTACTATGTTTGATTCTTGCTTTCATCATCTTCAAAAACTTACGTTTCATTGAAAATGATCAAACTTATAAACGTGATTGGGTTCCTTATCTTCTTACTGTCCTCATTGTCCTTTGCACATTCATCGGTTTTGGTTATAGCATGTTCCCTTATATCGTGATTGATAAACTCACAATCTGGGAAGCAAGTGCCGCACCCAAATCTCTTGAATTTGTCCTCTGGGGCGTTGTTTTAGTATTGCCGCTAATTTTGCTCTACACATTCTACGTTCACAAAATATTTGGCGGTAAAATCGTACATGATGAAGAGGTAGGTTACTAATTCAGGCTACGAAAACAATTTTCACATAACCTCAAAAGAGCACTTTACCAGTGCTCTTTTTTTATTGATTTATTAAGGCGTAATATCATTAGCTTTAGGCTTTATAATTGTTTTGATTTAAAAACAACAATGCAGATACTAGTGAAAAGCAACAAAATAGTCTGATTCTTAAAAATTCAGGATATAAAAAAAGAGCGACTATAATCAGCCGCTCTTCCTGTAATTTCAATATCTAATATGAATAAATATTAGTTACGATCCATTGCATTTAAATCTTCAAAAGCAACGATCACACGATCGATTAAGCTTAATTGACCTTTACGTAACCACGCACGTGGATCATAGTATGATTTATTTGGACCAAATGGGTCTTTTGGATTACCTAACTGTCCTTGGAGGAAACCTTCGTTCTCTTTGTAATAGTTAAGCACGCCTTCCCAAGTTGCCCACTGCGTATCTGTATCAATATTCATTTTGATAACGCCATAACCAATCGCTTCACGAATATCTTCTAAGCTTGAACCTGAACCACCGTGGAATACGAAATCAAGCGACTCTTCTGGAAGATTGAATTTCTCAGATACATATTTTTGTGAATTATCTAAGATTTCTGGCTTAAGCTCAACGTTACCTGGCTTATAAACACCATGTACGTTACCGAATGATGCAGCAATTGTGAAACGTGGACTTACTTTGCTCAGCTCTTCATAAGCATAAGCAACGTGTTCTGGTTGCGTGTAGAGAAGCGCATTATCTACTGATGTATTATCAACACCATCTTCTTCACCACCGGTAATACCTAATTCGATTTCAAGCGTCATTCCAAGCTTATCAAGACGCTTTAAGTATTCAGCACATGTCGCGATATTATCTTCTAATGATTCTTCTGAAAGATCGATCATATGTGAAGAGAAAAGTGGTTTCCCTGTTTCTGCAAAGAATTTCTCACCAGCATCTAAAAGTCCATCAATCCATGGAAGGAGTTTACGCGCAGCATGGTCAGTATGTAAAATCACAGGAACGCCGTATGCTTCAGCCATTTCGTGAACATGTTTCGCACCTGAAACAGCGCCTAAAACAGCAGCTTCATGTCCGCCATTTCCTGGAAGTTTCAAACCACGACCCGCGTAGAATTGTGCACCACCATTTGAGAATTGAATAATCACTGGTGAA
>DXHP01000230.1 GCA_019113305.1 Candidatus Ignatzschineria merdigallinarum
GCGTTTCTCAATGTTCAGCGATTAGGCTTTTTAAGCCGATAATAATTTTCATAAAAGAGAGATAAAAGAGAATTCATACTTAGAATAGATCAGCCATTGGTTGTGATTGTAGTTTATATAACCCTATAGGAAACAATATCTTGGAGTTTAAGGGGCCGAACAACTTCTTTGTTATTAATCTGATTGAAAGGGATTTTAAAAAAAATTTTCAAAGAAACGTCCAGCATTGATCGTTAAAACTAACCTTGTTATAACCTCCTTCATGTTTCATCTTTTAATTTTGAATCGAGTTGCTTTTACTGAGAAGATATGAGTATTATGAAACTTCGTTAATGACAACGATATTTATCAAGAGCGGTGGAGGGATAGGCCCTACGAAACCCGGCAACCTGAATATAGAAAAGATATTTAAGGTGCTAACTCCTACAGAGATCGGAGGATTTCTGAGAGATAAAAGCGATTGGAGACATAGACCAACACTGCTTGATAAAAATGCATGTTGGTTTTTTTTACGCCTATTTGAAATAGAAAAAGCAATAGAAGTCGGAAAGGCCAGCGAGATTATCAAATATTGACGATTAATGATTTAAGGTTAATCAAGCAGA
Source organism: Candidatus Ignatzschineria merdigallinarum (assembly GCA_019113305.1). Taxonomy (GTDB): domain Bacteria; phylum Pseudomonadota; class Gammaproteobacteria; order Cardiobacteriales; family Wohlfahrtiimonadaceae; genus Ignatzschineria; species Ignatzschineria merdigallinarum. Next base: position 606 of record DXHP01000230.1, read on the forward strand.
TATCATTGAAGAATGAGGATTGTGGAGGAGATATGACACAAAATTTGGGTTTTACGAGTAAAATTTTAGCAACTAATAAAAATCATCAAGATGTTCACGGCGCTTTAAATACACCGATTTATCGTAGTGCGGCATTTGAGTTTCCTAATGCTAATGCGATTGCGGATGCTTTTCAAAACAGGGAGCAAGTGGCTTCTCATACTTATTCTCGCATTACAAATCCAACGGTAGAAGCATTAGAGAATAAGATCAAAGCAATTTCGGGCGCGCAAGATGTCATGATGCTAAGTAGCGGTATGGCGGCGATTTCCAACACTTTTATGACATTGGCTTATGCCGGCAGTAATATTGTGACGTCGCCGCATCTCTTTGGGAATACCTTTGCCTTTTTTCAATATACGTTGGCGGAATTTGGTGTTGAAGTGCGTTTTGTTGATACCGATAATTTGGCAGAGATCGAAGCGGCCATTGATGAGCATACTTGTGCTTTTTTCTGTGAAGTGATGACGAATCCGCATTTAGAAATTGCTGATCTTATTGCTATAAAGAAGATTTTAGAAAAACGCCATGTGCCTTTGGTTGTCGATACAACGGTGATTCCTTGGGGCGGATTTGAAGCGAAGAGATGGGGAATTGATATTGAAGTCGTCTCAACAACAAAGTATGTCTCTGGCGGGGCAACAAGTATTGGTGGCGCAATTATTGATTACGGCACATTTGATTGGCAGCATAATCATCGTTTAAAAAAGGTGGTTCATGCCACGGCATATTCTCCATTTATGTTTAAAATTAAGCGAGAAATTGCTCGTAATTTTGGGGCATGTATGGATCCTGATAGTGCCTATGCACAAATTTTAGGTTTAGAAACCTTGAAGTTACGTTATGAGGCGGCAAGTCAGTCGGCATTTGAACTGGCACAGTTTCTCGAAACAGAACAATTAGTTAGGAAAGTTCATTATCCAAAATTAGAAAGCTTTCCCTATCATACGTTAAGTAATCAGTTTTTTACGGGAAATCCCGGCGCAATGTTAACGTTTAATTTAAGCTCGAAAGCAGCATGTTTTCAGTTTTTAGATGCCTTAAGCTTGATTCATCGAGCGACGAATCTATTTGATAATCGCTCTTTAATTATTCACCCAGAATCGACAATTTATGGTTCATTTACTGCGGAAATGAAGAAAGTTATGGGGATTGATCCAACACTTATTCGCCTATCTGTGGGGTTAGAAGAAGCTGCTGATCTTAAAGCTGATCTTAAACAAGCATTGAAACAGATTAAGTAATCGCTCTGTTTTAATTTGTTGCTGGTAAGTGTTAAAAATCATCTTTTTTAAGTTCAGCATTATTGGGTTCTATTTTGATGAAATAAATCGTTATTTATGGTTTAAGGGTAGTGGATGTAACAGCTGGGCAATATTAGTAATGGGACATAAATATTCTGCCTAGCGTGACATCTGCTTTTACAAGTATTTTAATCTGGTAACTCAAAAATAATCAGAGAACTCAAAACCCATTCCACGATATATTAAGATGTGCTTAATTCATTTCTAACGGCATAGACAGCTGCTTCAACACGGCTAGAAACTTTAAATTTTTTGAGAATATTTTGGACATGGACTTTGACTGTACTTTCAGAGATATGTAATTCTCTAGCAATCTCTTTATTACTATCACCTTTAACAAGCCACTCTAATATTTCAAGCTCTCTTGGCGTAAGATCATCGAGATAGTTGGCGATTTTCTCGGTTAGCTCTGATTGTAAAACTTTTGCAATTAGGTGCAGCAGTTCTTCAGGATCAATGGTTTTAGTAAGCGTATGGTCAATGCCTAAACGCTCAATTTGAGTTTGAATATAGGGCTGATTTTCCGAGGTTAAGAGAATAATTCGTAAACAAGGATATTGTTGAATCACCTCTTTTAAGCGAAAGAGTTGCAAGGTATCTACCAATAACGCTGACTCAACTAGTAATAGATCAACGCGGTGATTTTGTAAAAATATAATGCCGGCACTGAGATCTGCAAAATCAGCAGTAATAGCATAGTGGTTTTGGGAATCTTGCGATAACAAGAAAGCGATTTTTTCTCGAAATAATCGGTTTTGATCAATCACGATAATTTGTGAAGGATAAGATTGTGCTTGATTCATGGCGTTGCGAGGTTCCTATAATTTAATGCGCTTTTATTATTATAGTTATTGCGAATATTGCTCTGTAATATCTCTAATAGATTTATAGTATAAATTATTTTTCTGCAATCTCATATCGCTCCAGTATGTTTTTGGCGCAAGAAAGAGGAATTATCGGTAGAATAGTTCAATGATTAGATTTAGTATTTGATGCTTAAATGGAGCACAATATTAAAGAGTATTGATATAAAAAGGGAAAGGGGATTATGATGAGAACTATTTCGGCAAGAAATCAATTGATCGGCAAAGTTAGCGCTATATTTGAAGGAAGTGTGAATAATGAAGTAATTATTACACTAGATAATGGTGATGAGATTGTAACGGTTATTACGAAACAGAGCTGTAATACACTCCATATTGGTTTAGAAAAGCGTGTGATGGCGATTATTAAGGCGCCGTGGGTTGTGCTGGCAGATCCGCATTCTGGTTTTGCTTTTTCTGCTCGTAATCAGTTTCATGGCGTGATTGAGGATGTTAGTCGAGGTGCAGTGAATAGTACGGTTCGTTTTAAAACGCCGAAAGGCTTAGTTTTAACTGCCGTGATTACTAACGAAAGTGCTGAAGAGATGGCTTTAGAAGCGGGACAGGATATTTTAGGATTAGTAAAAGCATCTAGTATTATTGTAGGTACTCAATTATCTCAATAGATAAAATATCTTTCGATAATCAATAAGTCATTTATTATCGATGTTCACAAATGTTATAATGATCGTTATAAATGCAGATTTTTTAAAATATTTCTATTGAGAAATTATCAAGACGTCGCTGGATAATTTGATTATTTAGCGCATATCAATCTGTTTTTATTTAGAGATTACAAACCATTAGTAGGATGATTTTATGAAAAAGTTATTATTAGGCTCGGTTGCACTATTTGTGATTGCCGCATGTTCGAGTAAAGGTAGCGTGATGTCTCAATTAGATACCAAAATTCCTTCTATTGCGGAATTACAACATCATAATTATGAGTTGGTTAAAGTGAATGGAAAAGAGTTGGAGCTTGAAAAGGGGAGCATGACACCGAATATCGCTTTTGGTGAAAATATGCAAATCACAGGATCTATGTGTAATAACTTCTTTGGTGAAGGTTATTTTAGTTCACGTGGGGTATTGAAGGCGAAAGGGTTAGGAATGACTCGTAAATTCTGTAGCGATGCCGCGCTGAATACATTAGATGGCGATATTGCAGAGCTACTTGACCGCGGTGCTGAGATTATTATTTCTGATAATGGAGAGTTCCTGCGTTTATCCAATATTCAAACGGCATTGGAGTTTAAACGATCAGATAAGATGCGTTAATTAATGCTGCTGATACTTGTGAAAAAGAGATGAATTTAAAGAGCGATTGATTATCGCTCTTTTTTATACCTATTGATTGTCGATGATTTTATCATTTTACATTATTCTTAATTGTTGTATGGTAACTATTCGTTTTTTTGCTTTTCATGTCGGCTTTTTTATGTTGGTAGCCTTATTAAATAAGTTATTGCGAGAGTATTGATCATATGAAATCACATTGGAATAAACGTTTCTCAGAAGAAAAATTTCTGTATGGTGAAGTGGCGAATCAGTTTATACAAGATATCGAGCCTATTTTAAACATCGAAGGAAAGCTATTAGCGATCGCTGAAGGGGAAGGTCGTAATGCCTTTCATCTTGCTAAAAGTGCTCAAAAAGCGAGAAGAGATTTAGTGATTGATGTTTGGGATTACTCAGATGTTGCACTTGAAAAGGTTAATGCTCGTAAGGGAAATCTTTTAATAGAAACCAAAGAGATTGATCTCAGGCAAGTTGAGTGGGATGAAGATCATTATGATGCCGCTTGTTGTGTTTATGGGCATTT
>DXHP01000231.1 GCA_019113305.1 Candidatus Ignatzschineria merdigallinarum
CTGAGGTGAAAGCATGATTAGATGTGTTCGAATGTGGACAGGCGAAGATGGAAATTCCTGTTTTGAAGAGGGTTTTCTCGTATTAAAAGAGGGCGAGCGCGGCGATTTTATTGGCTTGCCGATTGCCGTGAATAAGCTCTATTTCCGAGAAACCACTTCCGGCGGTTCTTTCGATTGGCATCAAGATCCTGTGCCGCGTTTTGTGATTACACTTTCCGGCATTTTAGAGTTTGAGATGAAATCGGGTAAAACCTTTCAACTCAACCCCGGCGATATTCTATTGGCGCAAGATAATAGCGGTTCTGGGCATCAATGGCGATTGTTGAATGATCAGCCATGGATTCGTGCTTATGTGGATTATAACGATGCCGAGAATCTAACATTTATCGCAAATGCCAATCATGGTGAATTGAGGTAATGAAGATAAGCCTTAATTTTAATAAAATGTGATCGGTTTTAAATAATCTAATTATCGGTCTGAATGAAACATTCTTTTAAAAGGTGATGCATCGCTGGAGAGAATGTTTGCAGGCTTTTATCAAGCGTGTGCCAGCCGCTGTAGCAGCATTCATTAAACCGAAACAACGATTGAGTTGTTGTGGTTGAAGCGAGAAGAGATCATAACGATTGTGACAACGATTGCAATATCAGGAGAGAAGATGACAAAAACCATTAGCAGTGAAACCGATATCGTCTTAGTGGGCGCGGGTATTATGAGCGCAACATTGGGCGCATTTTTAAAGGAGCTTGATCCAAGCTTAAATATCCAGATGTTTGAGCGCTTAAATCAATGCGGTTTAGAGAGTTCGGATTCTTGGAATAATGCCGGAACAGGACATGCCGCAAACTGTGAGATGAATTACACGCCGGAGCGTAAAGATGGATCGATTGATATCCACGAAGCTCTGGAAGTCAATACGGAATTTGATATCTCTCGGCAGTTTTGGAGTTATCTGGTAAAGCAGGGCAAGATTAAAGATCCGCAAGATTTTATCCATGCTTGTCCGCATATGAGCTTTGTACAAGGCGCAGATAGCGTAACGTATCTTAAAAAACGTTTCACCGAAATGAGCCAAAGTCACTGTTATCACGGTATGGAATATACGGAAGATCATACAGAGATTGCAAAATGGACGCCGCTGATTATTGAAGGGCGAGATCCAAAAGAACCGATCGCGATGACACGCATGATTACTGGTGCGGATGTGGATTATGGCGCGTTAACTCGAATTTTGATCGGCGAGCTAGAAAAGAGCGAGAATTTCACACTGGAATATCAGCAAGAAGTGGTCGATATCGCGCGGGATCAAAATGGTCGTTGGCTGATTACGGTGAAAGATACGGTACTGAAAGAGGCGAAAGTGATCTCGGCAAAATTTGTCTTTGTCGGTGCGGGCGGTCGGGCGATTGAGCTATTACAGAAATCAGAAATTCCCGAAGGGAAAGGTTATGGCGGTTTTCCGGTGAGCGGTATTTGGCTGCGCTGTGATGAGGATTCTATCGTGAGTCAACATCATGCCAAAGTGTATAGCAAAGCGGCAAAAGGTTCACCGCCAATGTCAGTGCCGCATCTTGATACGCGCATTATTGGAGGCAAAAAGTCGCTGCTATTTGGTCCTTATGCCGGCTTTTCAACGAAGTTCTTAAAGCATGGATCATATCTTGATCTCTTTAAATCGGTGAAGCCCGGCAATATCTTGCCGATGCTTGATGTAGCGAAAGATAATCTGGGATTAGTGGAATATCTGGTCGGACAAGTATTGCAAACCTCGCATCATCAGTTTGCGGCGCTCCAATCGTTCTATCCTAAAGCCTTGAAAGAGAATTGGGTTGAAGTAGTCGCCGGTCAGCGTGTGCAGATTATTAAACCGGATAAGCCTGAAAAAGACGGTGTTTTAGAGTTTGGAACAGAATTAGTATCGAGCAGTGATGAATCATTAGTCGTGCTACTTGGTGCATCTCCCGGCGCTTCAACGGCGGCATTTATTGCATTAAATGTATTGCAAAAATCTTTTAAAGATCAGCTGCAAGATGGTTGGGAAACCAAATTGAAAGAGATGATTCCAACCTTTGGTATTGATTTGAAAGTGGATGCCGATGCATGTCGCTCGATTCGTCAAAGTACAGCGAAAACATTAGGATTAGAATTTATTTAATCACAGATAGCCGTTCATGCTGATGAACGGTTTTTTTATGGTTTGATGGTTTTATTTTATAAACCGAAACAACGATATTATTACGATCATTGTATTCATTGAGGATTATTGCATGATTTTACATACAATATTAGCAGCCTTAGCACCTATTGTTCTGGGTTTACTGGTTGGTTATGGTTCAGGGAAAACAGGGTTTGTTAAAAGAGAATACACGCAAGCATTTGCCGATTTTGTCGTGAAAATTGCGTTACCATTTGCACTCTTTTTAGCGGCGGCACAATCATCGCCAAAAGTATTATTGAATATTGATTATATGTTAGCGCTGGCGGTGGGATTAATCGTCGCTTATGCCATTGCCTTTATCTCCGGAAAATGGTTTTTTAAAAATCCGACCAAGGAATCGGCGATGCAAGCGCTCTGTGCCTCATTTCCGGATATGGCATATTGTGGACCGCCGGTGTTACTCGCAACTGTCGGTTCTTCAGGCTTAATCGCGATGGTGATGGGGAATTTGATCTATACGGTGATTATTATTCCACTGACATTATTGATGATCTCTTCCAGCGGCAAAGGCAGTATCGTGAAGAATTTAAAAAATGCGGTGATGCAGCCCTTAGTATTCTTGCCCATTTTAGGTTCGATATTAGCAATTTTAGGTATTAAGTTGCCGGAGATTTTAGAAAATGCTGTTAATGAATTGGGGAAAACATCCGGCGGTGTGGCGCTATTTTTCTTGGGATTATTAATATCTGGGATTAAGTTCAAGCTCAATTTTGAGATTGCTTTTAACGTTTTCGTCAAAAACTTTGTCCAAGGTGGTTTGATTTTAGGAACAGGCTGGCTACTTGGTTTAGAGGGCGGTTTACTGAAATCTGCATTCTTGATCGGCGTTCTGCCAACGGCAACGGTGGTGCCGGCATTAGCGGTCGGCAATCACATTTATGAAGAAATGGCCGCGGTAACCGTACTGCTCAGTACATTAATGGCACTGGTATCGATCGTCATTGGTGTCACGATTGTGGATTTGATTTAGGATTGTTTGTCCTTAAGAAGGCTTCCACGAAGATTCTTGTTTTATGATTGTCGAAAGAGATAGATTCCTTTATCGCAACTCATGATTGTCATAAAGCGCCCAAATGTGCGTCATATGCCTATTTGTATCTCGTAAAACTTCAAACATTTTTATAAAACAT
>DXHP01000232.1 GCA_019113305.1 Candidatus Ignatzschineria merdigallinarum
AATTGAGGTTTAGTAATATACGGCGAACAACAACACAATTGTCCTTCAGTGAAAATTTCTTGTTTTGATCACAATACTCAAGCCACTTCTCCCATGTTATTCACCAACTTTTGATTCGTAAAATCAAAAAAGTCGCTATCCATATACAGAATAACGACTTTAAAACACCATGTTATAACATCATGAACTTTATTTCTAAAAGCACAGTATGACTATTTTTGACTATTTCGATTGATGAATCTTCATGTTTATGCAATTTTTGATTCTATAAAAGCACCACCTAAACAGATATCTCCATCATAAAAAACAATGGATTGCCCAGGTGTAATAGCTCTCTGCGGATCATCAAAAATTACGCGAATACGATTATTCTCGATCAGTTCTACTTGGCACTTCACGTCTTTTTGACGATATCGTATTTTTGCCGTTAATCGAGGATTCACATCCTGCCAATCAATTGGGTTAATTTCATGTAATTCACGAGCCAGCAAACCGCTACCATAAAGCTCTTTTTGATCACCTTGAACCACAATCAATTGATTATTTTTAAGATCTTTATCTGCAACAAACCACGGCTCACCATTAGAATCTTTACGTCCACCAATCCCTAAACCTTGACGTTGCCCAATAGTATAGAAAGCTAGCCCTTTATGCTCGGCAACCACTTCCCCATTCGGCAAAATCATATCACCAGGTTCCGTTGGTAAATATTGCATGATGAAATCCGTAAAATCACGCTCGCCAATAAAACAGATGCCGGTAGAATCCTTCTTATCAAAAGTAATCAGCTTATTATCTAACGCAATCTGGCGCACTTCAGACTTTTCATAATCACCTATCGGAAACAGTGTATTAATCAACTGTTGCTGGTTTAACAGATAGAGAAAATAGCTCTGATCCTTATTATCATCGATCCCTTTCAAAAGATAGGCTTTCCCATCTTCCCTCGTTACCCGCGTGTAATGTCCAGTCGCCAAATAATCCGCGCCCAACTCTTCGGCATACTCTAAAAATGCTTTAAACTTAATCTCTTTATTACAAAGCACATCTGGATTAGGTGTTAGCCCATCCTTCAAAGTATCTAGAAAATAATCGAATACTCGCTCTTTATAATTCTTCGCAAAATTGACTTTATGCAGAGGAATTCCTAAAGTTTCACAGACAGCTTCTGCATCTTTAAGATCATCCTCAGCTGTACAATATCCTTGATCGAATTCTTCTTCCCAATTCTTCATGAAAACACCGTGGACATCGGCGCCTCGCTCTTTTAAAAGAAACGCTGCAACTGATGAGTCAACACCGCCACTCATTCCAACAATTACGCGTTTACCTTTAATATCTTCCATCTTCTGTAACGTCCTTACGTTTAGCTATAAAATCTAATATAAGCTCTATTTTAATGCTTTTAAAAAATAAAAACCTCAAAACAATGATCATTATTATGAGGCTTTCAATTCAATCAATTTAAGAGATTCGATGAGATCTGATTGCTTCATCGAATCTCATGTTATTCAATGAATCATCATTTCTTTTTTTCCATCTCAAGATCCACAATATCTCTTAAGATTAATAACCCTTCTTCAAGTAAAAGATCCGTCTCTGTCTCTTTCAGAAGCTTAGTATAAGAGCCATCTTCGTTACGGAACTCCTCTAACGTTAAAGGCTCATAATCATAAAGTACACGCATCCGATTTTGCAGCTCTAAATTCTCTGCTTCCTCTTCTTTCAACTTCGCTTTACGTGTCTCAAGATTGAGACTTAATTCATTAATTTTCCAAAGATCTAGCGTCTTATTTGCCTGACGTTGATGGATTTGATGCTTCTCTTCCGCTTTAAAACGTGCCGCACTTTTAGCTTGCAGCTTATCAAGTACCGACTGTTTAATCACAACCGAAGCATCATAATCAGGTGCCGGCGCAATCGTATCCCACGGCATTACATACATCTCTTTGGCTTCACCAATCTCCGTTGGATCATAAGAACTTGGAAGAACAACATCCGGCACGACACCTTTCTCCTGAGTTGTTTCCCCATTCGCACGGTAGAATTTCGCAATCGTCACTTTTGATTGTCCAGGCTTTGTTGATTTTGCCAAAATACGGCTCAAATCAATCATCGTTTGTACCGTTCCCTTACCAAAACTCGTTGAGCCAGCAATCACGGCACGCCCTTGATCTTGCATGCTTCCAGCAAATATCTCACTCGCTGAAGCACTTAATCTATCAATTAACACGACCATTGGCCCCGAATAAATAAGATCCTCTCTCGTACTGGCTTGAGCATCTGTATCTCCTTCAAACCCCCGAGTTTGCACGATAGTTTTATTCGCACCAATAAAAAGCGCGGACAGATCAATCACTTCTGTCAATGAACCACCACCATTTCCTCGAAGGTCAATCACTAATCCATCAATATTATCGTCATTCACGAGCGGTAATAGGAGCTTTTTAACATCTCGTGTTGTACTTTTAAAATCTTCTACGCCTTGCTTACTACCTTCAAAATCACTGTAGAATGCCGGCAAAGTAATCACACCTAGTTTGTACTCTTCCTGACCATTTTCTGAAGGCATTGTGAAAACTTCTGATTTTGCTTCTTGCTCTTCAAGCTTCACGGTATCACGAATAATTTTGACGATTTTTTCGGCACCTTTACCCTTATTGCCTATCATCTGTAAGCGAACAACCGTGCCTTTTTCACCACGAACCATCTCGACCACTTTATCTAAACGCATTCCGACGATATCAACGAACTCACCATCTTCACCTTGCGCGACACCGATAATCTCATCGCCAATTTGTACTTGTCCTGTTAAATCAGCAGGTCCACCTGTGACAACTTCAACAATCTTCACAGAATCATCATCTTGTCTTAAAACAGTACCAATACCTTGTAATGAAAGGCTCATGCTGATATTAAATTGCTCCATCTGCTTTGCAGAATAGTAGCCAGAATGTGGGTCAAAGCTTAACGAAATAACATTCATAACAAGGCTAAATAATTCGCCTTCTTCCATGTCGTGGATACGCTTACTACGGGTGTTATAACGTTTTTGTAATTTTTCTTTGGCTTCTTCTAATGATAACTTCTCATCTGTCACCATTAGATTAATTAATTCATTTTGTAATCGATCTTTCCATAACGCTCTCAATTCCGCTTTATCTTTTGGATAAGCTTCATTTTTACGCTGAACCACAATACTGCGATCTACGTTAAAATCATAATCTTCTGCTAATAGCTCTGATACTAAAGCATACTGTTCATCCATACGCTCTAATAAAAGTGCGTACATCTCATATGGAACTTCTAATTTTGAACGCTTTACAAAATCATCAAATTTAAAACGATAAGTTTCAAAATGATCAATATCAGATTGAACAAAAAATGTTTTTTGAGGATCTAAAGCCTTTAAATAGAGTGTATAAATACGCTCAGATAACGCATTATCAATTGGTAAACGGTCATAATGATACTGCGCTAAAATCGCAGAGTGTGCTGAGTTTATCAACTGCTCATTATAGGTAGGTGCCGAAATAACAATACTTTGCTCTACTTCACTGCCTGGTTTTGCGGCAATTGAAAAAGATCCCCACATTAATGATGTGGCAATTAATGCGCTACTGATAATCTTAGCAAATCGACTTTTTACAAATTTTTTCTCATTTAACATTGCGTTTTCTATATCCGTTCATTATTTGATTAGTACGCTATTTCTAAATAACCTAAAACACTTCTAAGTATAGCGGAATAAGCAGTAATTGCTTGCTTTTTTCTACCCTCATTTCAATATTGAATTATGAAGTAATGTGATCAAATAGTAGGAACTTATTGATACCCCACGTCCATCTACTCTCTAACCACTTCACATTACAATACTTTTTTTGTATCTATAAAAACAGAAGCTAGAGTTTTCACTCTAGCTATCATATCGGCAATCATTTTTTTTGTTAATAGAAACATTGCCCATTATTCAATCTTTACTTATTTTGAAAAGACTTACGAGTAATGTCTTGCTTCAAAATCTTTCATAAAGTTTGTTAAAGCAATCACACCTTCGATCGGCATTGCATTGTAAATGCTTGCTCGCATTCCACCGACACTGCGATGTCCTTTTAAATTAATAAGATGATGCTCTTCCGCTTCTTTCAAAAAGAGCGCATCTAAAGTAGGATCTGCCAACGTAAACGGAATCGTCATATTTGAACGAGCATCCACATGAACAGGGTTACGATAGAGACGGCTATTATCAATCGTGTTGTAGAGCATAAAGGCTTTTTTATGATTAAGTTTTTCCATCTCTTCCAAACCACCTTTCTCTTTTAACTCTTTTAGCACAAGACTCATGAGATAAATTGCGAAAGTTGGCGGCGTATTCAACATTGAATCATTTTCAGCCTGAAGTGTGTAATTCAACGCATCCGGTACAAACTTTGATGCTTTTCCTAAAAGATCTTCACGAATAATCACAACCGTTAAACCTGCAGGACCAATATTCTTTTGTGCGCCGGCGTAAATCAATCCATATTGGCTCACATCAATTCTTCTTGAGAGAATATTAGAACTCATATCTGCCACAACTGGAATGGGGCAATTTTTAATGTCATAGAAAAACTCGACACCATTGATCGTCTCGTTAGAACAAATATGTAAATACGCACTATCTGGATTCACATTAATCGCATTTTTATCAGGGACATTAACGTAACCTTCTTCTTTACCGCTATAGACAATATTCGATACCGCATAACGGCTACCTTCAACGGCTGATTTCTTTGACCAAACACCTGTTTCTAAATAGTCCACAGTTGTTTTGCCATCTCCCATGCGATCTCCTAGAAGATTCATTGGAATAAGACCAAATTGTGCTAATCCACCACCTTGTAAGAATAATACTTTGTAATTTACAGGAATATCTAGTAACTCACGCAAATCAGCTTCACACTCTTTTGCAAGCGCAACGAACTCTTTCCCACGATGCGAAACCTCCATCACCGAAGCGCCCTGCTTTTGCCAATCTAAAAGTTCATCTTGAGCAGCTTTTAATACATTAAAAGGCATTGTCGCAGGTCCTGCGCAGAAGTTATAAGTATCTCTCACGGCTTTAATCCTTTTTCCTTAGAAAAATCATTGAAAATGTCTGTAAATAAGCGTGGTCTATCTTACTACGACAAGACAGATAATTCATGCTTTCCAAAATAAAAATTATTTCACTGAATTATATTCATAAAGTGTCACTCATTTCTGCTAAACTAGTTCGTTTGAAAGAGATTAATTGGTTTATACACCTTAAAGGGATTAGCGTTATGTCTTCTATTATAGATACTCAAATGTCACATTTAGTGCCGATGGTTGTGGAACAGACAGGTCGCGGTGAGCGCTCTTATGATATTTATTCTCGCCTTCTAAAAGAGCGGATTATTTTCATGGTCGGTCAAGTAGAAGATCATATGGCGAATCTTATTGTTGCGCAGATGCTGTTTCTCGAGGCAGAAGATCCTAATAAAGATATCCATCTTTACATTAACTCTCCTGGTGGTTCAGTAACTGCCGGCATGTCAATTTACGATACCATGCAATTTGTGAAACCTGATGTTTCTACAATGTGTTTAGGTCAAGCTTGTAGCATGGGCGCGTTCCTTTTAGCGGCCGGCGCCGAAGGCAAACGTTTTGCACTCCCTAATGCTCGCGTGATGATTCACCAGCCATTAGGCGGATATCAAGGTCAAGCATCTGATATTGAAATCCATACGCGTGAAATGCTCAAAATTAAAAAGCAACTGAACACATTATTGGCTCATCACAGCAACAAAACAGTCAAGCAGATTGAGAAAGATACCGATCGCGATAACTTCATGAGCGCCGAAGAAGCTGCTAAATATGGCTTAATCGATCAGGTTGTGACCAAACGTTAATCTCTTATCCTTAATATACGAATTTCCAATACCTTGAAATTCGTATTATTAAGCATTAAATAGTCTTGACCTTAAATAGACTTTTATAGCAAAACTCATCATCACCAACGATCGCAACAATAATCATGGTCTGTTGAGATGATGCAGTGACCAAATATTGATTGATTGTTACGACAATCAAGATACGACCTCTAACTCGCGGAGTAGATTCACAATATGAGTAATAAAACAGACAAACCAACAAAAAGCGTTGAGTGCTCTTTCTGTGGCAAAGATCAAAGTGAAGCGGAACGTCTCATCTCTGGAAATGGCGTTTATATCTGTAAAGAATGTATAGAGCTCTGCAACAATCTTGTCATTGAAGATGTCAAAGCAGATATCGAAGCGGAAGCTGAAAGCCTCCCAACACCAAAAGAGATTTATGCTAATTTAGACCAGTATGTCATTGGGCAATCGCATGCAAAACGCACTTTAAGTGTTGCCGTTTATAATCACTATAAACGTCTTAGCAGCGAGCAATTAAGTGATCATAATGATATTGAACTTAGCAAAAGTAATATCTTATTAATCGGCCCTACGGGATCAGGAAAAACGCTCCTTGCTGAAACGTTGGCTAGAAGCCTGAACGTTCCTTTTGCCATCGCTGATGCCACCACATTGACTGAAGCTGGATATGTCGGTGAAGACGTTGAAAATATCGTTTTAAGATTATTACAAAACTGCGATTTTGATGTTGAAAGCGCTGAATCGGGAATTATCTACGTTGATGAGATCGATAAAATCTCACGCCGTAGTGAAAACCCATCAATCACTCGCGATGTTTCTGGCGAAGGCGTACAACAAGCGCTATTAAAAATTATCGAAGGCACAACGGCCTCTGTTTCTCCAAGCGGCGGACGAAAGCATCCTAATGCTGAACTCATCGAAGTCAATACTCGCAATATTCTCTTCATTTGCGGCGGTGCATTTTCAGGACTTGAAAAAATCGTTCAGCAGCGCCAATCAAAAGGCGGTATTGGTTTCGGCGCGGAAGTAAAATCGACTGATGAAGAAAAAAATCTCTCAGAACTATTCTCACAAGTAGAAGCTGAAGACTTAGCGAAATATGGACTCATTCCAGAGTTTATTGGACGTTTACCTGTCATCACAACACTCGAAGAGCTTGATGAAGCAGCTTTAGTGAATATTTTAACAGAACCCAAGAATGCAATTACTAAACAGTTCTCTTATCTCTTCGAAATGGAAGGTGTTGAACTCGTTTTTGAAGAAACGGCACTCAAAGCGATTGCACAAGAGGCCTTAAAACGCAAAACAGGCGCTCGTGGTTTGAGAAGTATCATTGAACATCTTCTACTTGATACGATGTTTGAACTTCCTTCATTAGATAATGTAGAGAAAGTCATCATTCATGAAAACTGCGTTACCGAAAAAATCGCACCTGAAATCATTTATGCTAAAACCCAAAGTAAGGCGTCTAAAGCATAATCTTTTCTGACTGATTATTTTCAATTACTGTATTTTAAAAACTCATTAATAAAGGCGAGAAGAATCTCTTCATAAGTTATGGCTGATCACTTACAATCCCCTCCCCCAATCTCGATGCGTTTTCGTGGCTTTCTACCGGTAGTCATTGATGTTGAAACAGGGGGCGTGAATCCTAGAACCGATGCTCTTTTAGAAATCGCAGCAGTCCTTGTTGATATGGATGAATCTGGAAAACTTTCTACCACCGAATCCGTATCTGCGCATGTTGAACCTGAAAAAGGTCTACTCCTCAACCCTGAATCAATGCGCATTAACGGCATTAAGGTAGATAATCCTTTCCGTTTTGCGATTTCTGAAAAAGAAGCGTTAAAAAAGATCTTTGCGGTTGTACGCCAAGCTTTAAAAGATCAAGGTTGCACTCGAGCGATCTTAGTAGGACACAATGCCCACTTTGATCTCGGTTTTTTAAATGCCGCCATCGAAAGAACCGGCATTAAAAACTCTCCTTTCCATCCTTTTTCAGTGATTGATACGGTAAGTCTTGCCGGTTTAGCTTATGGACAAACCGTACTTGCTCGATCAATTATGGCTGCCGGCATTGAATGGGATCATAGTAAAGCGCATTCTGCACTTTATGATACTGAAAAAACAGCGGAGCTATTTTGTAATATCGTCAATATGTGGCAGGAGAAAATCGGTTTTAATATCGAGCTCTTTCAAGCACATGACGATCCTATCGATGAGCGTTAAACTCTTTAATACTATACACTTACAGCAAACTATCGTGATATAAGAGAATTTTGTATGGATACATTAAAAAACCGTCTACAACAGAACCTTGATCTTCTTGGATCACATCAACATCATATTGCTGATGTCAACATTGGTCTTGAAAGAGAAACCCTTCGCGTCAACCAACAGACCGGAAGAATCAGCAATCAAGATCACCCAAAAGCGATTGGCTCAGCATTAACACATAGCCATATCACGACGGACTTTGCTGAAGCAATGCTTGAATTTGTTACTAATCCCGTAGATAGCGCTGAAAAAGCACTACAAGAACTTAGTGATATTCAAAAATTCACCTTAAGCCAGCTCGATAATGAGATTTTCTGGCCAGGATCAATGCCGCCTTTCATTGCCAGTGAAGATGAGATCGTCATTGCAAAATATGGGGATTCTAATGATGCCAAAATGAAATCTCTTTATCGCAAAGGATTAAGTTTACGCTACGGAAAGATGATGCAAGTGATCTCCGGCATTCATTATAATTTTTCGTTAAAAGATCACTTATTTAAAGCTTTTCAGGAAGCAACAGATAATCATGACTCTTTAGCTGCTTTCAAAACTAATCGCTATCTTCATGCTTGTCGCAATGTTTCTCGCTATGGTTTTGTCATTCCCTATCTCCTGGGCGCTTCTCCTGTCATGGATAAGAGCTTTTTAGCAGGTAAAGACAATCATTTTGAATCTCTTAATGACACGGATAGTTACCTTCCAGATGGTGAATCTCTTCGTCTTTCTGATATCGGTTACGGCAATAATAAGTGCCATTTTGATGTCTCTTTCAATAATATTGAAGAGTTCACAAAAAATATTCAGTTCGCAATTTCAACGCCTTGCAATATTTTCTCACAGATCCCTGTGATCGAAAATGGGGAATACAACCAGATCAACAATCATATTCTGCAAATTGAAAACGAATATTACGCGAGCATTCGACCAAAACAGATTATGCGCAAAGGAGAAAACTTCCTCACAGCGCTCAATAAACGCGGCATAGAATATATTGAATTACGCTCTATTGATATCAATCCTCTCATTGCTGAAGGAATTGATATTGATTCCATGCGCTTCTTACAGCTCTTTTTAACAGCGGCAATTTTAACGGATGCACCAGAGCTCTCGCAAAAAGAGTACGAACACAATCAAAAAAATCTAAAGATTGTTGCAAAAACTGGGTTATCATTAGATCAACCATTTACCGTCACAACTCAAGAGACAACGCTTAAAGAAGCGCTCTTAGCAGTCACCGATTGGTTAACGCCAATTGCCGATCTTCTAGGAGAAAAGCATCAAGCAGCATTAACAAAGATGATTGAAAAAATTGAAAATCCTCAAAAGCTACCATCCACACAAGTATTAGCAGAACTTCAAAAAAGTGGACAAGCTTATCAAGCCTTCTTTTTAGAAAAAGCCAATACGCTCTACAATGATCAATATTCAACCTTAGATTCTGCACAAACAATGCACTTTAAAACGCTTACTAAGGAGGCATTAGCCCAGCAAAAATCAATAGAAGAACAACCTCAAATTCCTTTTTCAGAATATCTAGATAATTACTTCAAATTCTGATATTTTAACTCCTTTTTAAATATTCAACGAGGTATTTCCCAGTGACACATGTCTCTATAGGTTCCCCGACACTCTATTTAGTATTCGGGATTGTTGTTTCTATCATGATCTTAATTGATATGTTTGCCCTCAAAGCAAGTGGCGACCATAAAGTTAGCGCGAAAGAAGCATTAATTTGGACATTAATTTGGATTACGGTTGCACTAATCTTCGATCTTGGTCTATGGGCTTACATTAAATATATGCTCCCGGCAGAGAGCATTCCTGCAGCACTTGGTGACAACAACTCTTACGCGCTCGATAAGGCACTAGAATTTTTAACGGGTTATGTCGTTGAAAAGTCGCTTTCTATTGATAATATTTTTATCTTCTTACTCATTTTTAGTTATTTCAAAGTTCCTAATATCTACCAACGCCGCGTTTTAGTCTATGGGGTTTTAGCCGCTGTTTTCTTACGTGTTGTCATGGTATTAATTGGAAGCTACCTCATTTCTAAATTTGAGTGGATCCTCTACCTATTCGGAGCATTTTTACTCTTTACAGGAATAAAAATGTGCTTTGGGCATGAGGAAGAGGCAGATCTCAGTCAAAATAAGATTGTTAAAATTACCAAAAAGTTCTTTAAAACAACCGATGACTACCATAAAGAACACTTCTTTATCCTCAAAGATGGCATCAAATATGCAACACCGCTCTTTCTTGTACTCGTTTTGATTACAATTTCTGACATCATCTTTGCCGTTGATTCGGTACCAGCAGTCTTCGCCGTTACAACCGACCCATTTATTGTTATGACATCTAATGTCTTTGCCATCTTGGGACTTCGCGCAATGTACTTCTTATTAGCAGATATGGCGGAACGCTTCCATCTTTTACAGTACGGTTTAGCAATTATCTTAATCTTCATCGGTATCAAAATGTTAATTCTCTATTTTGATTACCACTTTCCAACCGCACTATCATTAAGTGTGATCTTAGGAACCCTGATTGGATCCATTGTGCTTTCCCTCCTTTTCCCTAAAAAAGGGCAAGCCGCATAAGTGTAATAAGTCTCGTTTACCGCGAGACTTTTTTAATTCTCTTCGCACAAAGGACGCGCTATGTTAGAGAAAATATTTAAATTAAAAGAACACGGTACTAATTTCCGCACAGAAATTTTTGCCGGGGTTACCACTTTCTTAACAATGTCATATATCATCTTTGTCAACCCGAGCATTCTCGGGAATACAGGAATGAATACTGACGCAATCTTTATGGCAACCTGTATTGCAGCAGCAATCGGGACCATTGTCATGGCACTTGCCGCAAACTATCCTGTGGGAATGGCGCCAGGAATGGGCTTAAATGCATTCTTCGCCTTCACAATCGCGGCACCAGTTACAGCCGGTGGTTTTGGATACACTTGGCAGGAAGCTCTTGGGGCTGTATTTGTTTCAGGTGTGATCTTCTTCATTCTCACCGCAACAGGTTTGCGCTCGTGGATTATTGGCGGCATTCCAAAATCTCTTCGCGCATCCATTGGCGCCGGTATCGGTCTTTTCTTAGCATTCATTGGTCTATCCAATCCTGCCGTCGGGATTATCCAAGGTAATCCCGCAACATTAGTAAGTCTCGGCGATCTCTCTTCACCTGGTGCGCTATATGCAATTTTAGGCTTCTTCTTGATCGTTGTACTTGATAATTTCAAGATTCGCGGCGCAATCCTCATTAGCATCCTCTTCGTTTCAATTCTCAGCGCAATATTAGGACACAATGAGTTCGTTGGCGTTGTTTCTGCACCACCGTCACTAGCACCTACATTCTTCCAATTGAGCTTTGAAAAAGTATTAAGTGGTAGTTTTATTCAAATTTTAATTGCCTTAGTCCTTGTTGAACTATTTGATGCCACGGGCGTTTTAATGAGTGTTGCAAAACGTGGCGGCTTACTAGATGAAACCAAAGTACCGCAAGCTAAAAAACGTTTTAATCGTGCGCTCTTTGCAGATAGTACCGCTATCCTTTCAGGAAGTTTACTCGGTACAAGCTCTGTTACAGCTTACGTTGAAAGTAACTCAGGTGTTCAAGCCGGCGGACGTACAGGTTTAACTGCACTTGCTATTGCTGCCTGTTTTATTCTTGCGATCTTCTTTTCACCATTAGCAGCATCAATTCCCGCTTATGCAACCGCACCTGCTCTTGTTTATATCGCCGGTTTAATGCTTCGTGAACTAACAGAAGTGGATTGGGATTCCCCAACAGATTCTATTCCAGCCGCATTACTAGTATTGGGAATCCCCTTTACATATTCCATCGCTGAAGGATTTGCTTTTGGATTTATCAGCTATGCCGCACTTAAAATGGGAACAGGGAAATTTAAGGATATTCATCCAGCAACATACATTATTGCGTTTTTATTCTTACTTAAATTTGCACTTTTCTAAATAAATTTGCTTTAAAATTTAAGCTTTGCGCCATATTGTCTTTTTAGTCAATATGGCGTTTTTGAGATTATGGGGAGGATTTTAAAAAGTTATGAATCACTTTATTACTGCAACTTACCGATTCTTCTTTAGTAGCGATTTCGCGATGGGCGTGAAAATGGCGCTCGGTATCTTTATTCCGGTCGCGATTCTCTATTGCTTTAATATTCCCTTAGAAATTCTCATGATCGCCGGCTACGGTAGCTTAACGATGTCCATTGCCGATCAAACTGGCACGCTAAAACATAAACGTAATGAGATGTTCGGCACCTTTATTGCCATCGTCATTATTACCTTACTTTTTATTTTCCAAACCCCAGGATTACATCTTTTAAAGATTCTCTCATTATCCGCCATCTCTTTTGTCGTCGCTTTTATTTATGCTTTTAGAGCAAAATTTATTGCGCTAGGCTTTATTGTTGGCTTTACAGCATTATTAGCTGCTTCCAATACTGCTGCAACGCCCTTTGTTTATCTCGGATATTTCTGTTTCGGCGCGCTCTTCTATTTTTTCTTTAGCATGATTGTCAGCAAAATTTTCGAAATCTATATCATTCGACAAAATCTCTCTGGCATCTATTTTCACCTATCGCACTACTTAAAAGCGCTGTCAAAATGCTATCGTCAAAATGTCGATATTGAGAAGGAATTTAAAAACTTCATTAATTCTCAAACAGAACTGTTAGAAGAGTTACAAGTGATGCGAGATCTCTTATTCCGTATGGATTATGAGAAAGATCATCGCCTTAACCAGATGATTAATGAGCTATTATTACTCATAGAAACTCGTGAAATCGCGACCATTCCGCTGCAAGATTTTGTGGTAATTCGTGAAATGTATCCTAATAGCGATCTACAAATATTTTTTCGGGATAGTTTCCTAAAAGCAGGAAATAACTTAGAAGAGATGGGCATGTATTCCCTTCGTGCCGGAGATATGCTTAAACGTTTAGGATTTAAGGCGGAACTTCGCGCTATTGAGTATGAATTAGAGCTTTTACGCCGACAAGATTTAGAAGGAGAATCCTTAGAAGCCTATCAAATTGTGGCAAACCACTTTCGTAAAGTCTGGTCTTTATCTCGCAACTTAGAGCGTGTCCGCTCATTTTTAGTGGATGATATTGAGCTTGAGGAGACATTCCCACGCCATAAACTGAAAAAATTTCTCTCGCACTCGTACTGGACCAATGATTATATTACGAAGAATCTTACCTTAAAATCACCAGTCATGCGTTTTGCGATTCGCTCATCAATGGCGATGTTCTTCGCTTTAACATTGGTGAGTCTAACGAACTTCTTATCCCACGGTTTCTGGATTGCGTTTACGCTATTGAGTTTAATGCGCCCAGGATTTAGTCTCACAAAAGAGAGAAGCCGAAATCGAATCATCGGCACAATTATTGGTTGTCTAGTTGGCGGTCTATTAATCTCCATGGAGATCTCAACATTAGGACTTCTCTCAATCTTATTTATTTCCGTGATTCTCAATAATGGGTTAATTCGCATCCACAATCCATTAAGCGTCACCTTTACAACCGTTTACGTTTTAATCCTTCTCAATATCAGCAAGGATCTTTCAACAATGGAAGGCTTTTCCGTATCGCTCGAAAGAATTATTGATACGCTTCTCGCTGCCGTCATCGCACTTGGATTTAGCCATATTCTTCCTAGTTGGGAGAGAGTGAATTTACCGAAATTAATTCAAACTGCACGAGAAAATCTCTTTAACATTGTATTAGAGATCGAAAAATGGAAAATTCTCAAAACCAATGAAGATGATGCTGATTTAAAATTAGCATTAAGAACCGCACAAGCATCTATTGTCTCTCTTTCTAACTCCTTAGAACGCATGAAAGATGAACCGGAGAAAAGCCGCCAACATAACATTTCAGAAATCAATGATGATCTTATTGAGATGCAATCCGTGTTTTCACAACTATCCTATCTCACCAGTCTGTTAGAAAAACTCGATACAGATCAAGTTGAAGAATTTAATGAAATTTTTCAAGTCGTAAAATTTCGCATGAATCCTGAGCTACACCAAAAAAAATCGCATATTTCTCGCTTCATGATGCTTGAATTAAAACCTTTAATTTGGCTAGTAGAGCCAAAATAAACTTGGCAATTAGGATGTAAAAATCGTAAGATAACAAAAGCATCATTCAAATATAAGGTATTAGCGCTATGTACCAGTTTTTAGGCGAATATGAGTTGAAAGTCGACACGAAAAATCGTGTTGCGCTTCCTGCTGCGCTAAGAAAACAATTTGATGATGAAATGAACCACTTTGTTATCAGCCGTGCGCTTGATAAATGCTTAAACTTCTATCCTATTGATGCTTGGCGAGAAGTAGAAGCAGAACTGAATAAGCTTAATCCCTTCGTTAAAAAAGAACGTGAATTTGCACGATTTGTTCGTGGTGGCGCAACAGAAGTGATCCTTGATGCCCAAGGGAGAATGGTACTACCTAAACGTTTAATGGGTTATGCCAGTATCGAAACAGAACTTATCCTTCTCGGAAATGGTAATCTTTTCGAGATGTGGGATCTTGCAACTTACGAAGAGATGCTTGCGATTGATCCTGAAGATTTCTCACAATTAGCTGAAGAAGTCATGCGCTTTGAAGAAGAGGAAGCACCGATTCTTGATCCAACAATTGTTGTTCCGCTTGCTAGAAGTTAATTTGAGGAGATTATAAATGCTGCGCATCGGTCTAATTGATTCCGGCATCGGAGGCTTTTCGATATTAAACGCCTTTTTACAAACACCTTTTACGCAGGATACAGCCTTTTACTATGTTGCAGATTCAGGACATCTTCCTTATGGACTAAAAAGTGATGAATATATTCATCAAAGAATGCTCTCCCTCACAAGTTTCTTACAAACCCAACATATCGATGCTTTAGTCGTTGCTTGCAACACCGCAACGGCCGTTAGTGCGGCTAAATTACGAGATCAATTTCCTCATCTTCCGATTATTGGCACAGAACCGGCAATTAAACCCGCGGCACTTGCTACAAAAAGTGGTCATATCGCCGTTGCGGCAACACAATCAACACTCAATAGTGAACGCCTAAATAGCTTAATCCAACGTTTTGCACAACACTGTCATGTTCATAAAATTATCGGCTCCTCTTGGGTTGAGCTGGTGGAATCCCAAAAGATAACGCCAACATCCAATCTCAAAACACTACTTCCGACTCTACAAGTTTTTGACAATTATCCCATTGATCAGTTGGTTTTAGGTTGCACACACTTCCCTTTCTTAACACCGGCATTAGATCATATCCTTCCTAAATCAGTCTCAATTATTGATCCTGCCGCCTCCATTGTTCAAGAATGTTATAACCGATTATCTTATACATTTAGTAATGAAGAACTGCACCAATCGCCAGAAAATCCTCATATTGAAATTGTGCTTTATACAACAGGAAATCTCGAAGATTTTACCGCTCAATCCACTTTACTATTTCCTGGAAATTACACGCTCTCCATAAAGAAAATCAAAGCTTAACCCACTATCATAGTTGTGTTAAAATTAACCGTTATAATTTATACAGCCAAATATTGATTTAGAAACAGCAATCATATTTGTTCATTGGTTTTGATTTTTAATCAAGGTGTCACATATGAATAAACTTTTAAAAGCATCTATCATTTTGGGAGCTGCCTCAATCATCGCCGCATGCGGTGATTCTCTTCAAAAAGTAGAGCCAACAAATCAATTATTTTCCATGGATATTAGCTCTCATTATCAAGATGTAATGGATAAACGTGATGTTGTTACCGCAACTCGCCTTGAAGGCACGCCGGCGGAACATGTCACCTTACTACAAGCAAAAAATGGAGATATTACCAAAGATCTCCTTTACGCTGTCAGTCTTGAACTTCCAGAAGGCGTAACCATTTCACTCAAAGAGTTTGAAGAAGTCATGAATGAGCAGATGGATGCTATTAATGAAATTATCGACTTTAAGGTGTCTCCCGTTCAAGGCAGCGACACACAAATTACCTATGTTGCAGAAACAAGAGATAATGGTCAACCTTACTTCGAACATTGCCGTATTGCTGTAGAAAAAACGATTACAACAATCTGTATCGGAACCACACAAGATCAACAAGAAGCAAAAAATGCAATTGATAGCGTGATTTTTACAGCGCTCTAAAATACTTGCTTTTAGTCATCATCAAAAAAAGAGAGTGTATAGCACTCTCTTTTGCGTCCTAAATTAATGATCTATTTTTCATCAGCTTAAAATATAAAATAGGATTACGCTTGATTGTAAAGTCATTCTATTAACAGAAAGCACTGGATTTTTATGCAATCTACAATAAGATTACTTCCTATAAATATCTAAGATGTTACACTCCGTAAACATATCAAATTATAATCAAAACTCTTGATACGCCTGACCTCAAAGAGAATTGAACTATTATCGATTAATCACATTAGGAATTGCCATGCCATTTTCTTATAAAAATGACAATCAAATTTATCGCTTAGATTATCAAGCCCCTCACTTCACTATTCGTGACTATACGCTGGAGTTTCAATTAAACCCAACTAAAACGACGGTTACCGGCACTTTTCAAATCGAGTTCTCAGATGAACATCAAGCGCCATTTGAGGTAAAGCTCCATGGCTCTAATGAGTTAATCTTAGAGGCTATTTTAATCAATAATAAACTCTTAGATCCCTCTGAGTATGTTTTTAATCAAAATGATTTAACCTTAATTTTCCCTGAAAGATGCAATAAAGTCACCATCATTAATCATATCGATCCTAGCAGTAATACTGAGCTTAGCGGACTTTATATCTCTAATGATCTGTTCTGTAGCGATTGTGAGCCACAAGGCTTTAGAAATATTACCTATTTCTTTGATCGCCCAGATGTAATGACAAACTATCGCGTCAAGCTAATTGCCGAGAAGAAATATCCAACCCTGCTCTCAAATGGCAACTTAATCGAAGAAGGTATTATCGATGACACTTATCATTATGCGATCTGGGAAGATCCTTTCTTTAAACCAACGTACTTATTTGCCATTGTTGCCGGTGATCTAGAGTTTATTGAGGATCATCATATCCGCCCTAATGGCACAAAAGTACGCTTACGCGTTTATGCAGATCAAAAAGATATCGGTCGTTGTCAATTTGCGCTCGACTCTCTTAAAAAAGCGATGAAATGGGATGAAGAGCGTTTTGGACTGATCTGTGATTTAGATTATTATAATCTTGTTGCGGTCGATGATTTCAATAGCGGCGCAATGGAAAATAAAGGACTGAATCTTTTCAATACAAGCTGCATTCTTGCAACGCCAGAAACTGCAACAGATGGTGAATTTAACTTTGTAGAAGCGGTCGTGGGTCATGAATATTTTCACAATTGGACCGGCAATCGTATCACTTGTCAGGATTGGTTTAATCTCTCCTTAAAAGAAGGTTTAACCGTATTTCGAGAACAAGAATTCATCTCTCAAGAACAACATCCCGGCATCCGCCGCATTGAAGATGTGAACTTTTTGAGAACCTATCAATTCCCATATGATCAAGGACCATTATCACATGCCGTACGTCCTGATGCAGTCGGATCTGTGGAGAATATCTATACCACAACCACTTATGAAAAAGGGGCAGAAATCATCCGTCTTTATCAAACAATTTTAGGTAAAGAAGGATTTGATCGAGGCTTTCAACGTTATATCAACGAGTTCGATGGGATGGCTGTAACAGTTGATGATTTTTATGCCATCATGAAAGCTGAAAACCCACGTCTTTTTGACAATTTCCCTTTATGGTATAGCCAAAAAGGTACGCCAATTCTCAAAGCCGCTACAGAATATTATCCTGATAAAAAAGAGCTTCGTCTCTCTTTAAAACAATTTCTTTATGATCCTGTCACAAAAGCGTTACAGCAACCTATGCCAATACCGGTAAAATATGCGCTTTTCTCGCAATCAGGAGAGATGATTTTAGAAGAGACATTTACGTTAACCACACACCAACAGTGCTTAGTATTCCACAATATTGAGGAAATTCCTGTTATCTCTCTCCTACGAGATTTCTCGGCACCCGTCGTTTTAGATTATGAATATTCGCTCTCTGAACTCAAAACATTGATTGCTCATGAAACAGATTATTTTGCCAAATGGGAAGCTCTTCAGAATTTAATCATTAAAGTCATTTTTTCAAAGGAACTCTCCGGCGATCAAATGGCTAAAATGATTGGTGATGCTTTCACACCTTTATTTGATTTCGCCTATGAAGATCCTGCATTTTGTGCAAAACTCTTAACATTTGCAGATGATGGTTATTACCTCGGATTAATGGAGACAGAAAACGTCCTCCATTTGCGGATGCTGCGTCATAAAATTGAAACCCATATTGCCACAAGATTTAAAAATGAATGGCTGAAACTATATCAGGACTTTCAAGCAGATGATATTGATGCAAGAGCCATTAAAAATATTGCCCTTCAGTTTCTCTCAGCGCTTCCTGAGTGTCATGAACTCGTCGTTAAACAGTATTATGAATCACACAATATGACAGATATTAGCTGGGCACTTAAATATGCTGTGTGGCAGGATATTCCCGAGCGAAACGCGATGATCAATCATTTTTATGAGAAATATCAAGCATATCCAACGCTGATTGATCGCTGGTTTGGACTACAAGAACGTAACCCTAATCTGACAATGGAAACTTTAGAAAAAATCGTTGCGCATCCTGGATTCAATCAAAGCAACCCGAATAGAGCTAGAGCAATTGTTGGTGCAATTGGTCGTAATCGCTACGCTTTAGCAAAAATCGGCTCACCACTTTATCAATGGATCGCGCAACAAATTTTAGAAATTGATAAATTAAACTCCGTCACAGCGGCAAGATTAGTCACACCATTTACAAAACTTACTCGCTTACCAGAACCATTACAGAGTGAAGTCTCGACAATCATTAATGATATGATGAAGACTCCTAATATTTCGAATAACTTGTTTGATCAGTTAAAAAGGATTATTCAATGAATCAGTTAGCAGAACTTATTCAAAATCGCCGTACAATTCATCATTTTAAATCAGATGTGGTTCCAAAAGAATTAATTGAGAAAGCACTCAAACTGTCCGTTTTCTCGCCTAATCATCATCATACACAACCTTGCCGTTTTTACCTTTTAGGCGAAAAAAGTAAAGCCAACTTTTTGGAATATGCGAAATCAGAATTTGCCACCCGTGACCCTCAAACCGCGGAGAAAAAACTCCAACGTTGGCAAGCGATTCCAGGTTGGGTTTTAGCAACTCGCAAACGTCAGGAAGATGAAAAAACCGCCCATGAAGATTATGCCACATTAAGCATTGCGCTCTATATTGTGATGCAATCCCTGATGACTGATGGGTTGGGTAGCAAATGGTCAACTGGCTCCTTACTATTTAAGAAAGATGTCTATTCTCTCTTTAATATTGATCCTGAAAAAGAAGTGATTGAAGGCATGCTTTGGTACGGATATCCTGATAAAACGCCGCTTCCTTTTCCAAAACCACAATATTCAGATTTTGTCACAGAGTTAGACTAAATGGTAGATTCAAAACAACCTTCTCTCGGACAATTGAAACCAGAGCAATCTTTAGAGATTGTTCTAGGTTTTGATTTTGGTACCAAAAATTTAGGGATTGCCGTTGGTAATTTGCTCACAGAAACCGCACAGCCTATTACCATCCTAAAAGTCACCAATAATCAACCACAATGGGATGAAATCCAAAAATTGATTCGGGAATGGCAACCTGACGCTTTCATTGTCGGCATGCCATATACACAAGATGGAACAGAAACAGAGCATCTCAAAATCATTCGTAAATTCATGAATCGATTACATGGTCGCTTCGGCTTACCTGTTTACGAAATAGATGAATCTCATAGTTCAGCACTTAGTGAGCAGTTTATTAAACCTTCCCAGAAAAAGAAAAAAGGCGTTTTAGATGCTATTTCTGCCGCAATTATCGTTGAACGATGGTTAACACAGTAATATATCGTGCTTAATATCTTGTCGTTATCAAGATCTTGCGCTATTCTCAGACTGTATTAGCATCATAGGACAGTCATACATGAATTCATTATTACAGTTTATTAATCGCTTTAGCCTCGTACAACAAATTTTAGTCGGTCTCTTATTAGGCGTTATTGTCGGTTTTCTTTTTCCTGACAATATTGCCCATTCCGTGGGGATTATTGGCAGCTTTTTCATCGGCGCACTAAAAGCTATTGCCCCCGTTTTAATCTTTATTCTCATTATTGCTGCTATTTCTAACTATCAGACCCAAGATAGTGGTGGCACGATGAAAAAAGTTATTCTTCTATATGTATTTGGAACTTTTTTTGCAGCATTAGTTGCGGTATCCATTAGTTTTATTTATCCGATCACCGTACCACTAGATGTAGGAACTACTGAAGCCCGTGGTCCTGCCGATATTACGGAAGTACTTCATACGCTCTTCATGAATATGGTCGATAACCCTATTAATGCATTAGTGAGCGCGAACTATATTGGCCTTATTTCTTGGGGAACACTTTTTGGTTTTACCTTAAGAAAATCAAATAAAGCGACCCGTGATCTTTTTCAAGACCTTGCCGAGCTTGTTACCAATGTGATTAAAAAAGTGATTTTAATTGCGCCTTTAGGCGTTTTTGGTCTCGTTTCTGTAACGATTGCCGAAACAGGATTTGAAGGCATCAAATCATATCTACAACTTGTTGTCGTCCTCCTCATTGCAATGGCAATTGTCGCCTTTATTGTCAATCCAGCACTCGTCTATATGATGACCCGTAAAAATCCGTATCCGCTCGTATTTACCTGTATTAAAGAGAGTGGCTTAACAGCCTTCTTTACACGAAGTTCTGCGGCTAATATCCCAGTCAATATCGAACTCAGCCGAAAACTAGGCGTTCGTGAAGAAATTTACTCTGTCTCCATTCCTTTAGGAGCAACCATTAATATGGCCGGAGCTGCTGTGACAATTACAATTTTCACATTAGCTGCCGTGCATACATTGGGGATCGAAGTCGATTTTCTCTCTGCACTACTTCTAAGTGTTTTTGCAACAGTAGGGGCTTGTGGCGCTTCAGGTGTTGCCGGTGGTTCTCTATTACTCATTCCATTGGCTTGCGCACTCTTCAATATTGACAATGATATTGCGATGCAACTTGTATTGATCGGTTATGTTGTTGGCGTTATCCAAGATTCTACAGAAACGGCTCTAAACTCCTCTACAGATGTTCTATTTACAGCAGCCGCTGATTTTGCAGCGACAAAAAAAGAGCCTAACATATAATCGTTAGGCTTCTCTACTCTCAACTCCAACAATACGCTATTTTATTTTAAAGTAGCGTATTGTTGCACATCGGGTTTTTTATCAATTTTCGTCAACCAATCAAAGAATAATTTTGAACGCTGGTTCATCACTTTATTGGGTAAATGCACTAATCTCAATGGCTGATTGGCTAACGGGAACTTCGCCAAAATAGGGACTAATTTTCCAGACTGAATATGCTCATCAGCTAAATAAAGTGCGATGACCGAGATCCCTTTTCCTGCCAAAGTATACGCTAATGCCGTCTCTGAGTCTGTGACAGCAATATCATGATGCATACGAATATGTCTCAAGCCTTCATTTTTTAAAAATGCCCAAGGATAAGTTCTCCCAGTACCTACTGAAAAATAATTAATCGCTTTGTGTTTCTCTAAATCCTCTAAAGATTCAGGCGTTCCATTTCTTTCTAAATATTCAGGTGCTGCACAACAAACAAAATGCACATCAGCTAAATGATGGGATTCTAGATCTTGATCTGAACCTTCTCCTACCTGTAAAGCAAAATCAATTGCCGACTCATTAAAATTGACATAATGGCTATTAGTACCTAGCAAAATTTCAATATGAGGATATGCCTCTTGAAAACTTACTAGATGCGGTAATAAGTAACTTCTCGCAACTGTTGGAGAAGCTTCGATTCTCACTCTACCCGCAGGACCTTCGAAAGGCATTTTCAACTGCTCTTCCATCACTTCCATACGCTCTAAAATATCAATTACATGATGATAATAGAGCTCTCCTTCAGCAGTTAAATCAACTCGTCTCGTCGTACGATTAAATAGTTTTACAGCTAAATGTTCTTCGAGTTGCGTAATCGCTTGGCTTACTGCCGGCCTGGTAATATCCAACTCTTCAGCTGCACGACTAAAACTCTTATGCTCGGCAACTGATCTAAAAATTCTCATGAGACGTAATGTCATATCATTTCCTCCAGTAATATCCTATTACTGTCATTATTATGCAAACAATTAATAAAAGCCACTTATTATTACGACATTTACATTTTTAAACAATGATTTATGCAAAAAATTGATTCTATAATATTTTATATTGATAGACTCTCCTAATTTTCTACTTCAAGACCATTGCAGAATAAAATGTAATATTTAAATAACGACTTAGAACCACCATACTTTCTTGTACGATCCCTAAAAACCTACCACTCTTTTAACCAACTCAGGCAGATACCACTCAGTTATAAAAAGCGCTTGATTATCGATCGTAAAATAGGAGCGGCGAGCACATAAACTATCGCACTCTCCACGAAGCATCTGCCGTAATGATTGTGGCAATGTATGCAGAGGGAAAAATGCATAACTAAAATCTGAACGTTGCAACATCTTTTCTTGAGAAAACAGACGGCGACCTAAGGATTTCGTCCCGCAATTTAGAAATGAAATCGCTTCAGACGCTTGTGGATTACAGTGACTCTCTGCATAAATCACCGCTGCTTCTGAAAGCCTTAATGCAACTTTTCGGCAGAGGTGAATGGGTTTATTGATATCTGGTGAATCATAATCAGATGTTTCAATAAGAGACAGAATCTTCACATCAAATTGAGGATCGATCGCTTCTAACCCCTGCGTTAATGATTCAACAGTGAGCAAGGAATATAATCGATCGATCAAATCATTCTCTTTTGCCGAACTTCTTAATCGAAGTGCCTCTAAAGAGAGCCACTCTGGTTGTGATATCACAAATTTATTCTCCATCGGTTAAATCGATTTCAATCATCAAACATGACAATAGTTGAGAAAGATATTACTAGATTCACAAAATATTACTATAAAAATAGGCAATGTTTAAACAATGACGCAACAAAAAAGAGCAGATTAACTGCTCTTTTTTATCATAAACAACATCTGTTCAAATTAGTTACTTGATCGACGGCTTGGACGACCTTCTGAACGATTACCCGCGGGACGTTGTTCTCTTCTTGCTGGTCTTGCCTGACGCTCTTGACCACCTTCACGGCGCTCATTGCGACGTCCGCCTTCACGACGAGAATCTCTATTAAATTCTTGTCCACCCTCACGACGTTCTGATCGACCACCTTCGCGGCGCTCCTCAGATCTGCCACCTTCTCGACGTCCTTCACGGCGACCACCTTCACGATCTCCACGTGGAGCGCTTGAACGACGATCATTACGACCACGACCTTGCCCACGACCTGCTCCACCGCCATTACCACGACCGCGGCCACGACCTTTTGGAGCACCGCGCATCGGTTCTTTCTTCGGCTCTAAACCTTCAATCACACTGGCTTTAATTTCAAGTTGAATGAAGTTTTCAACAGCATCTAATAAACGCTTATCCTTGAAATGAACGAAGGTAACCGCAATCCCTTCACGACCAGCACGACCCGTACGTCCAATACGATGTACATAATCTTCTGCCTGACGAGGAACTCCAAAGTTAAAGACGTGAGTAATTGTTTCAACATCAATACCACGAGCAGCAACATCCGTTGCTACTAAAATTTTTGTTTTACCGCGACGTAAATTATCTAAACAACGATTTCTCACACGTTGCTGCATTCCACCGTGCAAATAGTCAACAGACATCCCTTGCTCACGAAGTTCTTCTGCAATTTCTTCTGTATCGACTTGTGTTGGAACAAACACAACAGCTTGGTCAATCCCAGCATTCTCAAGCCAATGGAAAAGCATTTTCTTTTGATGTTCACGACCATCTGCCCAATGAAGAATCTGTGTAATATTTTTATTGATTGTATCTTTTGGCGAAATCTCCACACGAAGCGGATGATGCATCATGCCTTCTGCTAAATGCATAACTTTCGGTGGGAA
Source organism: Candidatus Ignatzschineria merdigallinarum (assembly GCA_019113305.1). Classification (GTDB taxonomy): domain Bacteria; phylum Pseudomonadota; class Gammaproteobacteria; order Cardiobacteriales; family Wohlfahrtiimonadaceae; genus Ignatzschineria; species Ignatzschineria merdigallinarum. Next base: position 24,379 of record DXHP01000232.1, read on the forward strand.
TGTTGCGGAGAACATCAATGTTTGACGATTATTGATACAGCTTCTATGAAGTGTTTCAAGATCTTCTGAGAAGCCCATATCGAGCATTCTGTCAGCTTCATCGGCAATAAAGAAACTTACTTTATCAAAGCTAATCTCTTTTTGTTTATAAAGGTCAATTAAGCGACCTGGTGTTGCGACTAACAGCGTTACATTTTGTAATTCACGGATCTGACGACCATATGGCATTCCACCCACAACAGTCGCAACACGGAAATCACGATGCGCGCCTTTTAACTGAATAGCTTCACCTGCAACTTGCAATGCAAGTTCACGGGTTGGACACATTACAATCGCTTGCGGCTCTGGCATTGAATAACGTTGATTACGACCACGGCGATTATTACGACGCCCTTGACCTTTTTCATCACCACTCTCTTCTTCGCCAACTTCTTTCTCAGCCATAATTTGATGCAAAATTGGTAATAAGAATGCCGCTGTTTTACCGCTTCCTGTTTGGCTAGAAACCATCACATCTTGACCACCCATAGCCATTGGAATGACTTTGGTTTGCACTTCTGTTGCTGTATCGTAGCCCATTTTTTCTACTGCTGCTAATAGAATAGGATTAAGATTTAAATCTGAAAATTTAGACATAAGTATATTGACTCCATTAAAAAATGGAATTCCTTTTATTTAATTGTAGGGGAATGCGCTTGAACATTCGGCCAAAAAATCATCGACCGAATCTCAAATAAGTGTCAAGTACACTTATGTCATAATCTCGAATTATGAACCAACAGGGCGATGGGAAGCGCATATCATACGCCTTTTTCATTTTTTTTCAACATTATTTACATATTTGCAAGATATGTAGGCAACTTTTCATGAAAATTTTTATCACAATTAGTGATAACCATAAAACTCTTCTACCGACCTTTAACCTACTGATTACTCACTGCCCACAAAGATTGTAGCGCAATCAATTTAAATAACCTGTAATTACAGATTTTTTCAAAGGGCTTTTCACAATCGAAAAGCCCTTTTTAAATCTCACAGCATAAGCACATAATGTAAATATCCTAAAACATTACATCTACAATTATTGATAACTACTATTTTTCATCAATAGATCAATCTCTTCCCATGTTTTATTTAGGCGTTTTTCAGATACCGTAATTTTTGTTTTCATCGGTTGTGAAAAGAATGATACGGCCATCTCCTCAATCATCCAGCGATATTCTTCGATTAATGCGAGCTTCTCTTCTCGCTTCATAAAGAAAGCTTTTGCTGTTTCATATTGCTGCCAATGCTGCTCGATGACTGCATTTTGCGTATTATCTCGATTCATATTTTGCGGGAATCGCTCCACACGTAGCTTAATCGCATCTAAAAGACGCGGTAATTCTTCCCGCCACTCTTTGGGGGTATCTGTAATAAAATCGGCATAAATTAGACGATCTAACGCATGCTTAATACGCTTTTCTGCCACTGCACGATTCATCGGATGTAGTTCATTTAGCGCATCTCTGACCGCTTTGAATTTTTCAAAAATCTCCACAATAAGATTGCTCAATTTTGTCGCATCAGTAACAATCTCTTTACGCATCTTATTTAAGACTGTTGCAAAATGCGCTGCATCTTGCGGCAATGCTTGTTCCAACAGCGCATCCTTAATAATCGCTCGCATCAGATCTTCTTGTAATAACACCTCATTACCAACCTGTTTAAACAATAATCGTAATTTCCCAAACTGTGGCCACTGTTTACGAAGATATTTCACCTGCTCATTGAGCATCTTTAAAGTTAGTAGCACCAAACTATCTAAATGCTTCTCAGCAGCAATATAAGGTCTATCAAAAAGTTGTGCTTTTAATGTAACAGGCTGACCATCGACGGCTATTAATGCCGGATATCCTTTTAACTCAATACCATTACGGATAAATCGTACTTCTGATTCAATCTTCCAATCCTCCAACGTCAATGCCTGATTGATGAAAGACTGATTTTGCGAATCGCCATTATGGGGATGATCTGAACGCTCTGATAATAACTTAGAATCTTGATCTTTCTGCTGTTGAGAATTTTTTCGCTTGCTCTTTTGTCCTTTAACTTGCGAGGAATCTCGCCCAAAACTCTCCGCTAATTTTTGGAAAGCATTTTCCGCTTGTCCTCGTAATTTTTGCGTCAATGATAGAAGATCACGCCCTTCGGCAATCGTTTTACCGCCGGTATCAATCACTCGAATATTCATTCGTAAATGTTTATCAAGCACTTCTTCATTAAAGAAATGTGGCTCAATCTGAACGCCAGCACGTTTTGTTAGAAAGTCTGCAATCTGAAAATAGAGATTTCCTTCACCAAAGGCTAATTTTTCTACCATCTCTTTGGCAACATCAGGTAGCGGCACAAAATGGCGGCGCAGCGCTCTTGGCAATGAACGCATAATTTCGGTAATTTTTTCCGTCAATAATCCCGGAACAAGCCAATCTAAACGCGTTTTTTCTAACAAATTTAATGCCGCTAACGGCACCATTAATGTCATACCATCATGCTCAGATGCTGGATCAAAGAGATAGACGGCGTTCAATTTTAATTGCCCAAAACTCACCGTTGTTGGGAATTCTTCAAGATTCAGCGCATCATCATTTTCTAAAATATCATTTTGCGTAAAGATGAGAGAATCATTATTTTGACGATTCTTACACCATTTTTCTAATGTTGCGACAGAATAAATATTCTGCGGTAATCTCGCATTATACCACTCAAACAACTTCCACTCTTCAATGAGAATATCTCGGCGTCGGGTTTTCTCTTCCATCTCAGAGACTTGCTTAATAGTCTTTTGATTTTGACGATAAAAATGTACTCTCGTCTGTATATCGCCCTCTACTAAACCTTCCCGAATCATTAATTCTCGAGACACATCAGGCTTAATAGCTCCAAAAGAAACAATACGATTCTTGATAATTGCCAAATTAAAGATCCGCACAGTCTCATGCGCAGCCGCTTGTCCTTGCTGCTTACTCCAATGCGGCTCTGTATACTCTTTTTTCAGCAAATGACTTCCGAGTATTTCAATCCACTCTGGATTAATTGCCGCATTCATTCGCGCATAAACTTGACTGGTTTCGACAATTTCTAGTGCCATAATCCATTTTGGTGGCTTTTTAAAGAGCGATGATCCTGGGAAAATTCTGAATTTACGACCATTAGCGCCGGCAAATAACTTATCATCGCCCTGCTCGCCAATTTGATCTAAAATTCCCACCAATATCGATTGATGAATCTGATCATGGTTAAATTTCGGGAAACAATATTCGCCTTCTTTAAAACCAGCAACCTGATTGCTCGGATCATTTTTAGGGAAAGGATTGAGCGGCAATTTAATTTTTTGAAAAACAGCTTTTAGCTGCTGATAGAGATCAAACCATTCGCGCATACGCATAAAATTTAAGAAATGCGCACGACTCACTTTACGCATCTGATTTTGGCTCTCATCTTGAATCTTACCTTGATACCACGCCCAGAGATTAAGCAGTGCAATAAAATCAGATTGCGGCGCTCTGAAAATACGATGTTTTTCATCAGATTGTTGCTGATATTCCAGCGGTCTTTCCCGAGGATCTTGGATAGAAAGTCCGGCAACCAATACAAGCAATTCATGACCAACGCCTTGATGTGCGCCATGAATCATCATCGCGCCAAACTTCGGATCAATAGGAATCTGCGCTAATGTTTTCCCAAGCGGCGTTAATGCACCATTATCTCGGACGGCTTTGAGCTCCTTGAGCGTTTGAAAACCCTCACGAATTTGACGCATTTCCGGCATTTCAATGAACGGAAAATGCTCCGGATTCCCCAAACGTAAATGTCCCATCTGCAAAATCACAGAAGCCAAATGCGTTCTTAAAATCTCCGGATCTAAAAACTCTGGGCGATTATTAAAATCCTCCTCGCTATAAAGACGAATCGCGATCCCTTCCGCAACACGGCCGCAACGACCAGATCTCTGATTTGCCGCAGCTTGTGAAATCGGCTCAATTAACAAGCTTTGCAGACGAGAACGCGCACTATATCGACTAATTCTCGCAACGCCAGTATCAATCACGTAACGAATTCTCGGCACTGTAATCGATGTTTCTGCAACGTTTGTCGCAAGCACAATGCGTTTACGTCCTTTTGGCGCAAAAATCTTATTTTGTTCACCCTGACTTAAACGAGAGAATAGCGGCAAGACATCATAATCTCGAAATTCTTTACGCAGTAAATCTGCGGTTTCTAATATTTCTCGTTCTCCTGGCAAGAAAACAAGAATATCGCCCTCTTTCTCACTTTGTAACTCTTGAACCGCTTGAACGATCCCCTCTTCGATCTCTAGCGGATCATTCTCTTCATCTAAATGCAGATCTCGATAACGAATCTCTACAGGATAGGTTCTACCAGAGACTTCGATAATCGGCGCTTTTTTCGGACCACCAAAATAATTGGAGAACTTTTCAGGATCGATCGTTGCAGAGGTAATAATGAGCTTTAAATCCGGTCTTCTCGGTAGAATATTCTTTAAAATGCCGAGTAAAAAGTCGATATTCAAACTGCGCTCATGCGCTTCATCGATAATAATGACTTCGTATTGATTCAAAAAACGATCGTGCGTTAACTCCGTGAGTAAAATCCCATCAGTCATTAACTTTAAAACCGTTTTATCATCGGTTTTATCATTAAAACGCATCTTATACCCGACGAAATCCCCTAAAGGTCTTTCCAGCTCTTCGGCAATTCTCTCTGCCACCGAACGCGCCGCTAATCGTCGTGGCTGCGTATGCCCTATTAATCCTCTAGCACCTAAGCCCATCTCTAAGCAGAACTTGGCTAATTGCGTCGTTTTACCTGAACCCGTTTCACCGCAAATAATCACAACCTGATGATGGGTTAGCGCCGCGATAATCTCTTCTCGCCCTTGATAGATCGGTAAATCTTCTTGATAGTTAAATGCCGGGAACTGAGATTTGATCTCATCTGTCATCATCGCCGATGCTACAATTTTTTCTTTCAATAACTCAAGCGCTTCTTTTTCGGGCGCAATATCACGCTTCAACTTTTGAAGTTCTCGTGACAAATAATGATGATTTCGCGTTTGTGTAAAAGGTAACAACGCTTCTAACTGCGCAATTTCTGTTTTAATATCCATTTAACTTTCTATCTATTCATCTAATAGCGGCAATGACTGTTGATAATGCTTAATCAATCAGAGAATGAAAATCTCTATCCATTCAGGATCACTCAAAAATCTTAAATCCCCTAATAATGCGGTGGAATTTCCTCTTCTAAACTCCAAGCTTTCTCTTCACTTCCCGGCATCTCTTTCACCTTATCAATCAATTGCTGAGAAACTCGCATTAAACGATCTAATATCTCTTGCTGACGAATAATCGTCTGATTTAAATTTTCAACCGTATATTCATGAAACGCCTCACGGCTTTCAAGCTCTGTCACTCGCTCTGTTAAGCTTTTAATCTGCGCTTCTAACGTTAACGCTATTTGACTCATGATCATTTTTCTCTTTTGTAAAATTGCGAACATTATATCTTGAAACCGATGATCAGGCTCATGATGATCTCAAAATATCGCATGCAAAAAAGCCGAACTCATTTAAAGTTCGGCTTTTTGAATTTGGAGCGGGAAACGAGACTCGAACTCGCGACCCCAACCTTGGCAAGGTTGTGCTCTACCAACTGAGCTATTCCCGCAGAAGATGTAGGCTATTATAGACCGAATTCTTTTTCTGTCAACGAAATTAGTGATCAAATACTAACCAGCGCTAACAACCGGCCAAAACTGCATGAAACCATCAATCGCCTGTTGAATCACGATTAATGCTTCTTCATCACCATGATCTAAAACTTCTAGCGAAATCCCGCTTAGAAAGATCATGATCATGGATACAGAAGCGGCAACATTCGTATTTCCCGGCAAATCGCCGTTCTCTATTCCTTGATAAATTTTTGCCGAAAGATCCGATCTTAAATTATCTCGAACTGTAGACAAGAAATCCTTAATATGCGAATTTTCTGGATTTAATCCTTTATCACCAATAAGCAGCAAGCATCCTCTTGAGATATCCTTATGACATAACGTTTTCGCTGCTCGTTTTAACACACCTTTTAGCAGCTCTTTCGTGGACAACTCTTGCGAATAATCCCCCCACACATATGCGCCTTCGATCTCAATATATAACTTTACCGCTTCTTTAAAGAGTGACTCCTTATCTCCAAATGCCGCATATAAACTTGTCGCCTTCAACCCCGTTGCTTCCAGCAACTTCGAAATTGAGGTTCCCTCATAACCATATTGCCAAAATACATCCATCACCGTACGAAGCGCGACTTCACGATCAAATGTACGAGGACGTACTCTGGGTTTACTCCGTTTTTCCGTCATGATTTCCTATCTATAATATTGACTAATAATAACTTGCTAATGCGCAACTGTACTGGAAAGTACACTATTTTTCTAATGATTAATGCAAATAAATACAAGAGATCCCGCACTATCCGTAGTATTTAAAAGAAATCCTGACTTCTCTCCTATATAGATAATGCCCCACTTCCATCAATATATAAAACTGACGAACCTGTTACAGAATCACATCTCTAATCCCCTCTCTTATAGATTTTCATACAAGAAATGATTCTTTCATCTTTCACCAAACATCGTGCAATATCACAATGCCTCTATTGAAATTAAAAGCCGTTTCGGATGATCGACGACACTGAACCTATTAAAAGAAGGAATATGATATATTCTCTATCATGCTATACGATGACTTCATCAGATAAGTTAATGTATTAATATTAAAAATAGAAAAAGACCACAGGGAATCCACATTATGTGCCAACTATTAGGAATGAACTGCAATACACCTACCGATATAGTTTTCTCGTTTGAAGGCTTTCGGCGCCGAGGGGGCGAAACGGATATTCATGTTGATGGTTTTGGCATTGCGTTCTTTGAAGGAAAAGGCGTTCGTATTTATCAAGATGATGGTCCTTGCGCATCATCACCTGTCGCTGATTTAGTCAAAGCCTATCAGATTAAATCAAAAAATGTGATCTCTCATATTCGCAAAGCAACGCATGGCCATGTTTCTTTGGCAAATACACACCCTTTTATGCGCGAACTTTGGGGAGAATATTGGCTCTTTGCTCACAATGGACATCTCAACAATCCCGATCAACTTTTCAAACAGAGTCAACAACAATATTATCGTCCTGTTGGTTCTACAGATTCTGAATATGCTTTCTGCTATATCTTGGAGCATTTAAGACAGACATTTACCCATAAGCCTTCAAAAGAAGCCTTATTTGCTGAAATTAAAAACCTCACAGAGATGATTCGCGATGCTGGCATTTTCAATTTTATCTTAACAAATGGAGAATGGATGATTGCCCATTCAAGTACGTTATTGCATTACATTGTTCGTAAAGCGCCTTTTGGTGAAGCAAAACTTTTAGATGATGATGTGAGTATCGACTTTTCTGCCGTCACAACACCTACAGATCGAGTAGCCGTTATTGCAACGTTGCCGCTCACTTCAAACGAAGATTGGCAACAATTTGCAACAAATGAGCTGCTCATGTTTGAAGAAGGCGAAGTAATCTATCGCGACTGCCCAGATGCCAACACATTTATGAGCGTCAAAGATGCGTTAGCATTAGCAGCAGCTGTCGGCGCTGCAGCAAGTAGCGTTGTCTAAAATCTATTTAAAATCTCACAAACAATCAAACTTATCAATTATCAATTATCAAAGGCGCCTGAAACTATCCCTAATATCATGAAAAAAGCAGCAACAGATACACGTTTTGTTAACCTACGCCACGAACCCTTTGATATCTACATTGGTCGCGGTAGTCGTTACGGGCAAAAAGGTATTTATGGTAATCCCTATTTTCGTAATGACCAGAATCGCGAAGCCGCAATTGCCAAATATGTGCCATATATTACAGATAAGTTAATGCAAAATACGGCTTTCTTATTAGAATTTTTAACCTTAAAAGATAAAACCTTAGGTTGCTTCTGTAAACCTAAACATTGTCATGGCGAAGTGTTGATTAGCATTCTTAATGACTTATTTGACCAACTGAAAGATGAAGCCTTAACACTCGCGTTAAGCGCGAGTAAAAATGAAACACTCACAAAAGAAGAAGCGCAAGTACTCCATGGTCATATCAACCTCTTACTCATAGTGTATCATTATCTAAAAAATTAAACATTCAGCATCCGTCACAATAATCAATAAAACATAGTTCACCAACAATACCGCCAGCTACTCAAAGCCTAACAAAATATTATTTATTCGATCATGTAATAAAATAACGATTCTTGCCAATGCCGCGTAGAAGGAACATAAAAAAAGCCTCACTAAAAAGTGAGGCTTTTTGAATTTGGAGCGGGAAACGAGACTCGAACTCGCGACCCCAACCTTGGCAAGGTTGTGCTCTACCAACTGAGCTATTCCCGCTGAACAGAAGAACAATTATAGCGAATAAATCATAAGACGCAAATCAATTCTACAATTGGTAAAAAGATTATACACAAAACCGATCTTTCCTTGCCATACTCAGACTTTCAATAAGTGATATTTTCCCATTTATAAAATCTTTATTTAAAAAATAAAAGATCAATATCCTTCAAAAACCTTAAATTTTCATACATTTCTCATCATCAATCGCTATAATATTTTCCTTTATAATCAACTACCGCTCAAGAATGATCAGATCCTTCTCATAATAATGATCATTATTCCATCGCCACAAACTGTCGATATGGCAAATTGTGACTCACAATGGTGATTCCTATAGAGACGATCTCTTCTGAGCTCATCAGGAGAACCTCAGTGTCACACTCGGAAACAACCGCCGCACCTCGACGTATATTTAAATTCCCAAGCCTTGGTATTCAAATTCTTATTGCGCTAGCATTAGGAATCTTGGTAGGAACCTTACTTCACGATTACGGCGCAAAAACATGGGTCATTGAGAATATTCTTAATCCGGCAGGGAAAGTCCTTATTACAATGATCAAAATGATCGTCGTGCCTATTGTTATTTCCACTTTAACGGTTGGTATTGCTGGTGGATTGATAGAGTTTAACCCATTTTCTAACTGCTGAACGAAGTATGCCAAAATGGTTTGCAGTTCAGTAATACCAAAGGCTTCATGAATGACCGTTCATTCAACCTTCCTTCTATTGATGAATAATGAATGATCTATCTAAGATCACAATAACGATCCTAATCGCCTTACATTAAATTTAGAAAAATTTCTTTTTATAAAAGAATCCGGCAACGATTCCACTCAAAATAACCATCGCAACAAT
>DXHP01000233.1 GCA_019113305.1 Candidatus Ignatzschineria merdigallinarum
ATCCATGCCGAACATATCGGATTTCATCAAATTTGGTGCTAATAGGACTAAAACAACGCCGGCAATCAGAAGCCAAGTACTGAGCGTTGCGATAAAAGCTTGCAACCTAAAATCTTTCAGCACCGTTTTCATCGGCGTTCCGCTATGTAATGATTTCTTCCTCTGCATCTCTAAGAATACCGGGGTTTCTTGCAGGTATCGGCGCAAGTAAACTGCCAATAACCCTAAAATACCACCAAGAATGAAGGGAATCCGCCATGCATAAGAGAGCGTCTCTTCCGCCGTAAAACTGAGACTCATCATCGTCGAAACGAAATGCCCGATTAAAACCCCAAACGTTAAACCAGCAGCAATCGCACTATTCGCAATTCCAAAGCGGCTTCTCGGCACATGTTCTGTGACAAATACATGCGCGCTCGGCACTTCTCCGCCAAGCGCAACACCTTGCAATATCCGCATCGTTAATAATAAGATCGGCGCTAAATAACTGATCGATTCAAACGTCGGTAATAAGCCGATGCAGAGCGTCGGTATTGCCATCATAAAGAGCGAAAACATAAAAACTTTTTTCCGCCCAATAAGATCCCCAAAGTGCGCCAATACAATGCCACTCAAAGGACGGACAAAATAAGCAATCGCATAGGTTAAATAGGTCATAATCGTCGCAATCAGCTCAGATTCTGCTGGGAAAAAGAGCACCTTTAACGTCGAGGCAAAGGTTAAGAATACAATAAAATCATAAAACTCTAGTGCGCCGCCCAAAGACGACAACGATAGCGTTTTTGCATCCTGCATTGTTAACTGCTTTCTCGTCACAACTGACTCCTTCATTTAATCCAGTTTTCGATCCATCGCCGGCACTAATAACATACTATCGCCGTAACTGAAGAAACGATATTTCTCATTCACCGCATGTGCGTACACTTCTTCCATTCTCTCTTTCCCCATTAAAGTGGAAACTAGCACTAAAAGTGTGGATTTTGGCAGATGGAAATTCGTCAATAAACCATCAATCACATTGAACGTGAATCCAGGCTTAATAAAGATATTGGTATCGCCGGTAAAAGCTTTGAGTTCGCCGGAAAGACCTGCTGATTCTAATGCTCTTACAGCAGTTGTTCCGATCGCAATCACGCGCCCGCCATTCGCTTTAGTCGTATTGATCTCATCAACTGCCGATTGTGGTACTGAAATCCACTCTTTATGCATTTGATGCTCATTTAAATCTTCATGACGAATCGGCTGGAAAGTACCGGCACCCACATGAAGCGTGATCTCGGTAACATCAATTCCTTTTGCTTTGATCTTTTCTAAAAATTCTTCCGTAAAATGAAGCCCAGCTGTTGGCGCAGCAACGGCTCCTTCCTCTTTGTTAAATACCGTTTGATAACGGGATTGATCGAGTTCTTCATCACTTCTCGTAATATATGGCGGCAATGGTAAATGTCCATAAGCTTCCAACACTTTGGCGATTGGCGAATTATCAATGGTTTTCAATAGGAAGAAAGCATCATCACGCGATACCATTTCGAGCATTGGCACATCATTAATAAAAACTTGCTGCCCTTCTTTCAACGCTTTACTCGCTTTAATTTGTGCTAAAACTTCTGTTTCACTGACTAGGCGCTCCACCATAATCTCAACTTTGCCACCCGTTTCTTTACTGCCAAACAATCTTGCCGGCAATACGCGCGTATTGTTGATGATAATTCGATCCCCTTCATTGAGATAATCGATCAGATTTTCAAACGTATGATCATTCAACTTTCCGGCACTCGGCACTAATAACCTTGAAGTTCCACGCACCTTTGGTGGGAATTGCGCAATCAATTCTTCCGGCAAATGATAATCGTAATCTGAGAGTTTTAACATGTTTCTTTCCTAGCTTTTGTTTCGGCAAATTCATTTTGCTCTATTTTAAAAATAAAATCCCAAAGCGCCAAACGCTTTGGGATTTTTTCTGCATTTATTGTCGTGAATTTTATCCTCAATAACACCGTATATCTTAAAGATACGCGGTCTCATTGTCATAAAGTGATTCTTCAGTTTCTCGCTGACGAATCAAACGCGCCTTACCATTTTCAAGCAGTACTTCTGCCGCTCGTCCGCGCGAGTTGTAATTTGATGACATCGTAAACCCATAAGCACCGGCATGTGTGACCGCTAAATAATCGCCACTCGTTAATGCCAACTCACGATCTTTACCGATGAAATCACCCGTTTCACAAATGGGACCCACAATATCGTAATTCTTCACTTCACTTTCAGAATCTTCATCGAGATTAATAATATTCATCCACGCATCGTAGAGCGCTGGGCGAATCAAGTCATTCATCGCCGCATCCACAATCGCAAAGTTTTTCCCTTCATTCTCTTTCGTTAAGATCACTTGCGTCACTAATACGCCGGCATCACCAACAATCGAACGACCAGGTTCAATCAAAATCTTCAGATCACGATCCCCAATTTTTTCAATCGCTTGTGCAATCCATTTTGCCGGATCAATTAAGGTCTCATCTTCATAACGAATACCTAAACCGCCGCCCATATCGAGATGTTTCAGATGAATCCCTAGCTCTGATAACTCATCAATAAGCGCTAACGTTAAATCTAACGCTTCGGCATATGGCGACATATCCGTTAACTGTGAACCGATATGAAAATCAATGCCATGAATATCTAATGCCGGCATTCTTGCCATTTCACGATACATCGGTAACGCATCTTCCATGCTAATACCGAACTTATTCTCTTTTAATCCCGTAGAGATGTAAGGGTGCGTTTTCGCATCGACATTCGGATTGATACGGAGCGATACTGGCGCTTTAATACCAAGCTTTGTCGCTACTCGATTGAGCATATAGACTTCGGCAACGGACTCAATATTGAAACAACCGATGCCAGCTTTCAAAGCAAATTCTAAATCAGATTCTTTTTTACCAACGCCGGAATAGACGATTTTTTTCGGATCACCGCCGGCAGCTAATACCCGTTTTAATTCACCTTTAGACACAATATCAAAGCCAGATCCCGCATTTGCAAGTAGCTTTAAAACCGATAAATTACTATTGGCTTTTACGGCATAACAGATCAAATGTGGATAATTGCCGAAACCTTTATCATAGGCAAGGTAATTACTTAATATTTTTTCTGCGGAGTAGATATAGAGCGGCGTGGAGAATTTTTCTGCTACTTCTGTTAAAAGAACCTGATCAATTTTCATCTTTTTTATAACTTGTCATAAAGTGTCCATCGTTATGCGCAGCTTCGCTATTGGCAATATAGAGCGCACCTGTCTGTCCACAACCCACCATTAAAAAGAGCATCGTGAACAATACAATAATTTTCTTCGAAATTTGCAACATGATTGTATGTTTTCCTGCAAGAATCCATCAACTTGAGAAGAATCATTGTAGTACAACTTCCCTAACTTCTCACTATTTCAATCTGCAAAATCATAGACGTTTCATTCTACCGTAGTAGTACACTCTAAAATAGCGCGGTTTCCTTTTAAAATCACGAAGAACTTCTTTTAATAATCACTCTTTTTAGGTCACAAACAGACAACTTGTTTCAAAACACTAAAGCATGTAAGAAATCTGACAAAAACAGACATTAAAAACACTTTTCCGTAAATTCTCGCTTTTAGACAGCTTTTCACAAAGCCCCTAGGGGGATTGCACAAATCCCTTAAAATTCAAATTAAAGCGAATTTCTTGCTGAAACAGGCGATTAATTTAGCAAATTATGTTATAATTCATAGCTGTTTATACTTATAATAATTTCATCAAAAAGGTTGGTTCAATGAGTGATTTTGCCAAAGAGATTGTCCCGATTAGTTTAGAAGAGGAGATGCGAAGCTCCTATCTTGATTACGCGATGAGCGTCATCATTGGTCGTGCGCTCCCCGATGTCCGCGATGGGTTGAAGCCCGTTCACAGACGAATTCTACACTCCATGAACCAAACAAATAATCATTGGAATAAGCCCTACAAGAAATCCGCGCGTATCGTCGGAGATGTCATGGGTAAATATCACCCGCATGGTGACTCTGCGATTTATGACTCTGTTGTGCGTATGGCACAAGATTTCTCGTTACGTTATATGCTCATTGATGGACAAGGAAACTTCGGCTCTATCGATGGTGACTCCGCTGCAGCAATGCGTTATACCGAAGTACGAATGAGTAAAATCGCCGAAGCGCTCTTGCAAGATATTGAAAAAGAGACGGTGGATTTCACGCCAAACTATGACGAATCAGAAACGGAACCATCTGTTCTTCCGACAAGGATTCCCAATCTTTTAGTCAACGGTTCTGCCGGGATCGCGGTTGGTATGGCCACCAATATTCCGCCGCACAACTTGACTGAAACAATCAATGCATCTTTAGCGCTGCTTCATAATTCAGAGCTCACCATTGATGAATTGATGGAATATATCCCGGCACCAGATTTTCCAACGGCCGGTATTATCAATGGTACTCGCGGTATTCGTGAAGCCTATCATACGGGCCGTGGTCGTGTAGTAATGCGCGCACGCGCAGAGATCGAACATGATGAGAAACGTGGTCGTGATGTCATTGTGATCACCGAAATTCCTTACCAAGTGAATAAAGCACGCTTAATCGAACGTATCGTTGAGCTTTATCGCGAAAAAGTGATCGAAGGCATTGCGCCGGATGGCTTACGTGATGAATCTGACAAAGATGGGATGCGTATTGTCATTGAGCTTCGCCGCGGTGAGATAGGTGAAGTAATCCTCAACCAACTTTA
>DXHP01000024.1 GCA_019113305.1 Candidatus Ignatzschineria merdigallinarum
GATCTAAGGATGGAATTGATAACGAAATGATTCAGAGATTTATGATTGTAGGTGTACTGTTAGAGTTAATGGGCGGCTTGTGAGAATGCTTGCGGGCTTTTAGTAATCGTGTGCCAGCGGTGGGATCGTAAATTCGGTTTTAAGTTTCTGAGATTGAGATTTTTTTAAAGCAGATGAGCGGCTGGGGAGAATGCTTGCACTCTTTTAGTAATCGTGTGCCAGCGGTGAGATCGTAAATTCGGTTTTAAGTTGCTGAGCTTGAGCTTTTTTAAAGCAGATGAGCGGTTGGGGAGAATGCTTGCGCTCTTTTAGTAATCATGTGCCAGCGGTGAGATCGTAAAATTGTTTTAAGTTGCTGAGCTTGATGGCTGATGCAGAGGGAATCAAGTAGGAAAAAATAAGGATTGGCGCGGTCGCTTATTATTATCGAAATCGAGGTTAATAAATGTTGCCGGCAATCCTTGTTGTTTTTTTATGTAAGATCTTTTTCTTCAATTTCCTCTTAAATCATCAAAGATGAAATAAGAAGAGAGCGCATCATGATCTGTTACTGATATTTATCGACCACAGACGTGATACGCTCACGAAGATTATCTTCCATTTGACCCAGCTCTTTTTCAACTTCAGCTCGGCGATGACGCGCTTCTGTTGCGATGCGCATGGTTTCTTCAATCGTATCGACTAAACGAGTTTGAACTTCACGAATGGTTTCGATATCGACGATAGAACGTTCCACTTCTTGTGCCGTTGCAACGCTGTTTTGTTGTAAAATTTCGGCGTTTTTGCGCAGTAATTCATTTGTCGTATCTGAAACATCTTTTTGTAGTTTTGCGGCTTTTCCTTGCTCATCTAAAGAGAGTGAAAGAACAATCTGGCTCTTCCAAACTGGTAATGTTGAGAGAATGGAGCCTTGAATTTTTTCGGCAAGTTGTTGGTTATTATTTTGAATAATACGAATTTGTGGCGCAGTTTGCATGGAGATCGTTTTAGAGAGTTCGAGGTCATGAATACGGCGCTCAAAACGGTTAAGGTTTTCCATGAGATCTTTCACTTTTTGTGCATCTAGCAGATCTTTAGTTTCTTCCGCTTGATGTTGTAGTGCTGGAAGTTCTGCTGAGCGAATTTCGATGATCTTTCTTTTACCGGCTTCAACAAAGAGATTGACCTCTTTATAATATTCGAAGTTTTTAAGATAGAGTTGTTCAAGACGCTCATTATCACGGAGTAAACCCACCATAGAATTATCTAAATGGCTCGCAATCGTATCGACTTGTGATGTTAAGGTCATATGATCGATCTTCTTCTCAACGCCTTTTTTGAAAAGACCGCCAATAATGGGAAGATTAGAGAGGAAGTTACCACTTTTTTCTTCTGCAGAAAGTGGGTCATATTCCCGAATTTTCATAATAAGCGAAGAGAGTTGATCGCCGACAACGCCGGAATCTTTGCCTTTTACGCCTTGTAATAAAGTGTCAGAAAACTTGGCAATTTCAGACATCGGTTTGACACCATATGAAAGAACTTCCGCAGGTTGATGAATATTAATTGTTTTGCTAATTTCATCGATACGAACAAGATCGCTCTCAGTTTCCTGAGGTTCGTGGCCTTGATCAAACACAGTAATCTCAGATGGATCAATAGGTTGTAATGCTTTATCATCATTCATACGTTGTCTCTCTTTGTTAGATAACGACTAAAAGGGAAAATTCATTAAAGTAAATAATATTTAAAGATTATGAGTGATTTAAGAGATTGATAGCGTATCGCAGAAGCTTATTGTTTAAGTTGATATGTTCAGCAGTGATGGTGAATCTATATCAAGTAAAATGACGACTACTACGACTCTCGATAAATCTCCTCAATGATCTATTTAATATTATTAATAAATGCCGTTATTATAGTGTTTTTTCGAGCGATTTACCCAAATTATCAATGCTCATTAGGAATAATCAGAAAACATGGTCAAAATTTTAGTCATCGAAGATGAGAAAAGTATTGCGGATACGATCGTATTTGCCTTAGAACAGGAAGGATTCCACTGTGATTGGGTGATGTTAGGCAGTGATGCGTTAGCAAAACAGCCCATCGATGATTACGATTTCTGGATTTTGGATGTCGGATTGCCGGATCAAAATGGTTTTGAAGTCTGCAAACAATTGCGGAAATTTTCTGATATCCCAGTGATCTTCTTAACGGCGAGAGATAGTGAGATTGATAGAATTGTCGGATTAGAGATTGGTGCCGATGATTATGTGAGTAAGCCTTTTAGCCCGAGAGAATTAGTGGCACGTGTGAAAGTAATTTTAAAGCGCACACAGCGATCTACTGAAGTAATTCTTGGAGAAAATACACAAATTAAGATCGGGAATTTCGTCATTGAAGAGTCGAGTGTTGCGATTTATTATGCCGAAGAACGGCTTATTTTTACTAGACATGAATATCAAATATTTGCGCATCTATTGCAGCATCCACAACAAGTATTAAGCCGTGATCAGTTATTGACGGCGGTAGGTGTTTCGGCAGATTCAGGGTATGAGCGCACGATTGATACACATATTAAAGCTATTCGTGCGAAACTTCGGGAGCTTAATCCCAAGCTAGATGTGATTAAAACCCATCGAGGATTTGGTTATAGTTTTGAAGGTGAGGATTAATTTTATCAATGGCACTTTCGAAACGGATCTTCATCTTTTACTTCTTTTTTGTAGCACTTTGTGGCTATTTTATGGTGCATCTTTTTTCTGAGCAAGTTTACCCAAGTGTGCGGCAAACAACAGAAGAAACATTAGTCGATACCGCAAACTTTTTAGCAGAAGTGGTCTCTTTTGATCTGCAAGATGACAAAATTACAGCTGAATATTTACAAAAACGCATGACTTCCTATCAGGAACGTAATCCACGAGCGAATATTTGGGGAATCGAGAAGAATGATGTGAGTTTGCATATCTATATTACGGATCAAAATGGGATTGTGGTATTTGATTCGAAAAATAGAGCGGTTGGAGAAGATTATTCCAAGTGGCGAGATGTCTATTTAACCTTGCGCGGAGAATATGGTGCGCGGAGTACTTCTGAACGTTTAGTATCTGATCCTAAAACGGTATCCTCAACGATGTATGTCGGAGCGCCAATTTACCAAAACCAAGAAATTATTGGTGTTTTGACAGTTTCCAAACCGAATCATACAACGGATGCTTATATTGCGAGTGCAAAATCCGAGTTAACTTTTTTTGCGCTCATTCTCTTTGCGGCAAGTTTACTAGTTGGTGCGATTTTGTCTTGGTGGCTCGGCGTTTCTTTTCGCAAATTAATCGATTATGCGAAAAAGCTTGGGAAAGGTGAGCGAGAAATACCACCGAAGTTTTATGGGAAGGATCTTAATGTCCTAACATCGACGTTATCGAATCTGCGAGCAGAATTAGATGGAAAAGAGTATATCGAAAATTATATCAATACCTTAACGCACGAATTAAAAAGCCCTTTAGCCGCCATTCGTGGCGCAAGTGAATTACTTCAGCAGGATTTAGACCCAGCAACAAAAGCACGTTTTTTACAAAATATTGATCGGGAAGGTCAGCGTTTACAGAATTTAATTGATCGCGTCTTGCATCTTAGTATGGTGGAGAAGAAACAATCTTTAGAAGCGAAAGAGCGGCTCAATTTATCAAGCTTGATCGTGGAAGTACAAAGTAGTTTTACTGCATTGATTACACAGAAAAAATTAGTGGTTGAAGTGGATATTGATGCGAAATGTGAGCTTTTCGGCGATCATTTTTTGATGACACAAGCACTCTCGAATGTGATTCATAATGCAATTGATTTTATGCCGGAAAGTGGAAAATTAACGATTTCAGCGGCGATTGGAGGTCAGAAGATTCTGCTCAATATTCATAATGAAGGGCCACCAATTCCGGAATATGCATTACCAAGATTATATGAGCGATTTTATTCATTGCCAAGACCTTATTCCGGCGATAAAAGCACAGGCTTAGGTTTAAATTTCGTGAAGGAAGTGATCGCTTTACATCGTGGGAAAATGGCGATTCAAAATCATGAGAATGGGGTGGTCGTCACTATCGAACTGCCGCTATCTCGGGCTGTTTAGTGAGATTGTTATTTAGAGAGATTCCCTTTTCATTGTAAGTCGCAGAATAGGAATGAACTTAGATAGAGTATAAGATTGCCGGTATTAGCAATGATTTTCTCTTGGATTTGATATGCGGCAATAGTGTGCTGAAGTTCTTTTTCTTGATGATTTGAGCGTAGTGGTTTTATCGGTCTCTCAAAGTTATTATCATTATGGTTTAAAGCTATTTCGGTTATAGTCGGTATGAAATTGAGAGAGGAATGTCTAGTCATTTTAGTTTAAAAAGAGCTTTTATAACTTCTGGCGTGGGATTGCTAAAAAGAGTGCAATCATTCTCTCCAGCCGCAGATCAGCTTTAAGAGAGCCTTATTATCTATTGACGATTAAAACTTTCATCATCTTCACATAAAAAACACATAAGTCACATTCAATATTCATCGCGTCGTTTTATGATCTTTCCATAGTGAATAATGATTGAAGCACGATTAGATCAAGGAGAATCATCAGATGATGTCAACAATGAAAGGGTTACAAGAAGATCGCCAGATGAAGGTCGGATTACGAGGATTAATGGCGCAATTTCAGATGCAGACCAATTTTGCAGCAGTTAAGCGAAACCGCCGTGAAAGACGACAAATGAAGCAACATTAAGATGATTG
>DXHP01000025.1 GCA_019113305.1 Candidatus Ignatzschineria merdigallinarum
GAAGTTAATTATGATGCTTGGTCAAGCCATGACGGCTATGTTTGGATTCGTCAGCCACGAGCAAATGGTCAATACGGTTATTTGGTTTGTCGGGACGCAAATACTAAAGAAGCATTTGGAACGTTTAAATAGGAAGAAGGCGAGATAATTGTCACAATTTCATGTCGATTATGGTGATTTTAAGCGTGAAGATACCGTATCTTCAATGAAAATTAATTTATTTAATGATGACGGTACACCAATCACACCGAATAAATCGCATACATGGGTTGGAAAAGTAGTTCGGGGTAATAAAAGAACTGAGAAAACCTATCAAATCTTAATTTCTGATGATGATATTTTCGTATCATCAAAACAGATGAAAGACTTACCTTCTGGGGACTATGGTTTAGAACTTTGGGAAGAATATGATGGTGAAACTGTTATCTATCCATCAGCTGGATTTATTGGATTTCATATCCATCGGAACGCTGATGATTCATTTCAGAGCATTGACCCAACCATTGATATTAATCAGATGTTAAAGAGCCTTCATCAGGCAGGGCTTAATGTTGTTGTTGATAAGGTTGTTAATTTATCTTCTGATGATAGTCCACGAGTTGAATCAAAGATTGAAGACGGGATGAACCGTTTAACATTTTATCTTCCACAAGGGCAAAAAGGTGACCAAGGTGATTCAGCATACCAAGTATGGTTAAAAGCAGGTCATCAAGGTACAGAGCAAGATTTCTTCAACTTCTTAAAAGGTGACACCGGCCCGGCACCGACGATTCATGGAGTTACTGTAAATAAATTGGCAGCAGGAGCAACACCAACATTTGACTTCATTGCTGTTGGGGATGTTCCCGGAAATTATAATGCAGTAATTGGCTTACCAGTTGGCACAGACGGTCATACACCTGTTAAAGGAACGGATTATTGGACCGAAGCCGATATTAATGACTTGAAGGCTAAAATTAAAGCCGAAGTTGAAGATGCGGTTGCCAATGGCAAATACTAGGTGGTGATGAAATGATAAGTGAAAAGCTAACTAACTTGATGAATGCCGCAAGGCAGAAGTATACAGTGATTGGTAAGCTAACAGTCGATGATCTTAAGAGATTACTTCTTGCAAAGCAACTGTTCAATGAGACACCAAAAATGAGTGGTGCTACTGATGATGGAGGATGGCAGAGATACCAACACAATGATAATCCGGTGCAGATATACCCGGATAGCAACACTGGGTATGTCGTGGCTAAAAAAGGACAAACAATCTATCAGGCAGTAGATTTAAGAACTGATGGGAAATTCCAAAATACTTTTATTTCCTTCTATCAAAATGGTGTAGGACACCACAACGTCGTCCCTGATATTAAGAAGATTGATGACAATACGATTCGCTTAAGCGCAAGTTACACGTGTGAGTTAGACGGAACGTATCTTTTACTAGATCTTAATCAGTTAATGATCGTTGGTGGAACTTACTATGAGGTAGGTAATTTTAAAGCCTACATTTCAGAATTGGGGGGGGTAACTAAACTACCTCTATTCGCCTTCCTGAGGGGAGGTGCTCGGTATGTCGCTTAGTAAACCGATCGCTGATTTAGCTTCATCGTTTCGTAAGTTAATCGGAAATGGTACTAAACTGAGCTTATCTGATATGAAGTCATTATCTGAGCTATTGAAGATAGATAGTAACAAGCAAACTGTTAAAACGTTTGGTTTTAGTATTGATGGTGTCAAAAACGACCCATGGATGCAAACTGAAGTTGGTAAATTGGAACCTGGTTCTACTTATATCTTGATGTGGGATGCTCAAACAACTGGTAGCGACAGATGGGTATCTACTAGAGTGTATGATTACTCTTCTGACGATTACTTATCTGGTGGTAGATGGGGTGGAATTTTCCAGTTTGGATTAGGACCGCACTACTGGAAGTTTACGGCACCAACAAAGGCACCACAGTATTATGTACTACTTGGCAAGAACATTATTGGCGACAACTCCGGTGACGGCACTACCACTTTTAGCAACGTCCGCCTTTTTAAGGTGGGGGGGGTAGTTAAAGCCGTCCTATCAGCTTTGCTCCCTGTAAGGGGGTGCTTAGCATGACGACGATTAGCGAAGCACTCACTCCATTAGGCAATGGATTCCGTAAGTTGTATGGCACTGCTGATAAGTACAGTGCTGCTGATATGACCGCTTTAATAAAAAATGTTACTGTCCCAAATCTTTTAGATGAGAATCAGATTTTCACTTCATCTAAAAAGGTTCAGGGTCTAACTGTAGATAAGCTCAATAGTATTGCGGGAAAAACAATAGTTTTATCGTTTGATATTACTTGGGAAGGATACAGATCAGACTACAATACGCAAAACAGAATTGGAATGGAGTGGAATGCTAAACTTAATAATGGAAAAAATTTGTGGCTTGGAGCGTGGCTCAAACCTACTAAAGAATCAGGAACAGAGCATGTTGTTGATATAAATAAGTTACCAACTGACGAAGTAGTAGCATTAGATGAATCGACATTTTATGTTAATGCTAATGTAACAAGTGTAAGAGCTACTAATGTTAAAGTTATAGTGTTACCTCTCGGGGGAGGTCATACCATAATTTCATAACCAATCAATCCCTAGTGGCCCGTCGTGACCGCTAGGGATTTTTGTCGTATAATAATGAAGAAGTAAATCAACTCTGTAAATGGGCAACGATGAAAATAAACGTTGTCTATTTTCATAAAATGGGCAGAAATATGGGCATTAAATGGGCAAAAACGTTTGAAATACTTAGAAATTGTTGATGCTGACTTAGAAACGTGCATCATGTCATTTGTTGATATGAAAGCAAAACGCTGATATATCAAGATTGTGATTTAAGTCGTCCGACTTCCTTACCCAGAATCATGTTCTGGATGGTCTACCTGATAGCAATCAGTTAGACTTATTCTCTGACCTGTGATTATCTGATAACTAAAATTATAATAATTATTTTGCTGTTTTGAAATGGGCAAAAAATGGGCAAAAATATAGAGGAGTTAGTATCAATTTACTAGCTCCTCTTTTTTAATATCCATCAAGTTCATCAATTTGTTCTTCAAATTTATCTTCAGTTTGCTTAGTGACATGTAAATAAATTTTTTGTGTAATATCACTATCAGCATGACCAACGCGTTTTTGGATTACTCTTAGCGGAACGCCTATATCAGCTAGAACAGAAACGTGGGTGTGCCTGAAGAAGTGGGTGGTAATAGGTTTATCTATCCCTTGCCGTAGAGCAATCCTTTTGAGCTGCGTATTAGCATTATTTATGTTGAGTGGGCGTTGGTCTTCATAATGAATAGCAGCACTGTTTATTGCAAATAGCAATGCATCTGGATCTTTTCCTTTAGCTCGTCGCTCTACAATTTCAGTTGCTTCTTTAGATAAAACTACTTTTCTCATTCCAGCAAAAGTTTTGGTTTCGTTTGAAATGTAATGACGAGCTGGATTCCGCAAAAATAGCATTGTACTATTAACATCAAGATAAGTTTTACCATGTTCATGAAGAATATTTTTCACTTGTAAAGCTGACAACTCACCAAATCTTAAACCAGTTAGAAACTGAAGCTTAAACGCGTCTGCATAATAGGGAAGGTTACGGTCTATGCAATCTTTAATGATTTTGTGATATTCATCGAGAGTGAGATATTTGTTTTCAATCTTATTTTGATAGCGGTAGTGTTCATTTTTCCATTCAACTTTAACTTCTTTAATTGGATTACTTTTTACGTAACCATGTGTTTTAGCAAATTCAAACATGATAAAGAGTTTAGCTTTCTTTGCATGGACGGTCGTATTAGTTAAAGGCCGTTCATTACGATAAAGCTGTTTGTCAAAGAAGCGATTTAACCAGGTCGGAGTTACTTTGTTAGTGAGTGTATTTTGACCAATGGCGTTAACAAACTCATCAATAAATAACTTCCCGGTTTGATAAGTATTCGGACGAACACGTTTCTTGTATTGCTCTAAAAAGCGTAGTGCCAATTCCTGAACAGTAATATTCTGTA
Organism: Candidatus Ignatzschineria merdigallinarum; assembly: GCA_019113305.1. Classification (GTDB taxonomy): domain Bacteria; phylum Pseudomonadota; class Gammaproteobacteria; order Cardiobacteriales; family Wohlfahrtiimonadaceae; genus Ignatzschineria; species Ignatzschineria merdigallinarum. The sequence continues at coordinate 4,032 of DXHP01000025.1, forward strand.
CAGAGTTACCCTCTTGAATTAATGCCTCTTGAATTTTTTTATCAAGTTCCATAGTAGCTGTTTTAACCACTTGTGGGGTCTTCTTCCCATAAGTAACCGAAACGCGTCGATAGCGACCTGTGAGTGAAGATTTATACCGTTCAATAAAGCAATAACGAGTCTTACCATGCACAGAACGTTTTTCTATCCACATAATTGTCCCTCCATTATTTAATTGTTATAATGAAAGGGTTGAATCTGTTATCCATATAAATTCAACCCTTGGTCCTGTTAGTGTGCCAGCACTAGCAGGGCTTTTTTAATTTATTTGTACATAATAAGGGTATGGAACCCTTCGGCTGTACCAGTAATTCCCTGGCCTTTTAGTGAATCAAATTTAATATCAACGATTTCATAACCGTCTTGTTGAAGG
>DXHP01000003.1 GCA_019113305.1 Candidatus Ignatzschineria merdigallinarum
TGGGCAGTCAACGTGTGCGTAGTGGCGATTTGGTGACTCATACTCAACGTGTGAAGTTTAAATCGTGATACCACGTTCTCTTTCTTCAGGTGCGTTATCGATTTGATCGTATGCACGAACGTTCCCACCAACAGCTTCGTTACCCACTTTAGTTAAAGCAGCTGTTAAAGTTGTTTTACCATGGTCAACGTGTCCAATTGTACCGACGTTTACGTGCGGCTTACTACGACTGAAAGTTTCCTTAGACATAATATCACTCTTTTAGATTAGATTAATTACACGGAAGGGGAATGGTGCTCATAACCGGAATTGAACTGGTGACCTCGTCCTTACCAAGGACGCGCTCTACCAACTGAGCTATATGAGCAAAATGGAGCGGGTGATGGGAATCGAACCCACACAATCAGCTTGGAAGGCTGAGATTCTACCATTGAACTACACCCGCAGAACTCATTTAAATTTGGTGGTGGAGGAAGGATTCGAACCTTCGAAGGCATAGCCGCCAGATTTACAGTCTAGTCCCTTTAACCACTCGGGAACTCCACCAAAGAAGTCATCATTATACACCGTGTTTTTGATCTGTCAATTTGAATTTTGTGTAATTTTTTACCACCCTTCAAATCAACCGAAAACTGCTATCTACACCACTTATTGCAACTGATGAAACGCTTCAATAAGTACCTTATCTTTGCCGTAGATGTCAGCACGGAATGAGATACTATCATCCTGAACCCGAGTTGTCATGTATAAAGTATAGACAGGTATCTTTTTATCCTTCGCCAAACTCACATGAGCTTCTGAAGTCCTTGTAAAAGCCTGACTTATACGATTTTGATCCCAACCCGCCTCGCCTAAAAAATACTCAGCCAATTCTTCTGGATTCTCGATACGAACACATCCAGAGCTGAAATCACGAGAAGTTCTATTAAAGAGTGATTTCGATGGCGTGTCATGCAGATAGATCGCATGCTCGTTAGGGAACATAAACTTCACGCGCCCTAATGAGTTGTAATCGCCGGGATCTTGTCGTAATTGGAACGGGAAATTATTACTACTATATAAAGACCAATCCACACTTCCAGGATCAATCTCTTGACCACCTCTAAAGATCTTGATCTTAGAACGATTCAGTGCATAAGGGTCTCGTTTCAAGCGAGGAAGAAAATCTTTCACAGCCATTGATCTTGGAACATGCCAATAAGGACTAAAGACGATATAACTCATAGGTGACATAAAAACAGGCGTTCTTCGAGCACCACGACCAACGATCGTTTTTGCATTCAAGACCTCTTCCCCATCCTTTACGACCGAATAACGGAAACCGGGGATATCTACTGCAACATAATGATCCCCCATTGTTGCCGGCATCCAGCGCCATCTCTCCATGTTAATTTGAATCTGCTTAATGCGCTCTTCATTTGAACGGTTCAATTCCGCAATAGTCTTACGCCCTGGCGCACCATCTGGCTCTAAAAGATGTGTTTTTTGAAAAGCTTTTACCGCTTCTGCCATCTGAGCATCATAAATATGACTCTCTCCAGCCTGATACCCAAGATAATTCAAACGATCTCGTAATAAAGCAATACGCCCACCACCCATGCCCAACTTAATAGTGGCACCATCAGGAACAATTGCTAGCTCAAGATCAGCTTCTCGATACTTAAATGCTGCTAACGCACGTTTAAGATTTTGATATTCAGGATATTGTGGCGCAAGATTACCCATTACAACTTTCAGATCAGGACTTTGCAAAGCATCAATAAACGTCTGGCTTACATCAATCTTGCGACCATCTAATAACCATTCTGAGTCTTTGCGCTTAATTTCAGGAATACCCAACACCATATCTCGAATATACGCCAAACCACCATCTTGCAATAGCTCAGTGAGTTCTACTTGATGAGCTGAAATATTCCCACTTAGTAAGAGATTCTCTATTCGTCCCACGTGATAAAGCGATGGGACTAAGCCCTCCCCCTCACTTTCTAACAATATTTGATACAGCGACTCGCCTTGCGGCGTTAAGCCTTTCGCTGTTACAAGGTCAATAGCTGCAACCTCGCCATTTAAAGCTTTATCCAAATAATTTTGTTTGAAATTCTGGCGATCTTTAACTGATAGACGAGATTGATATTGATAGGGCTCACCTGCCGCCGCGGCCTTTTCTGCCCACAAAGTTGCTCTTTGTCGATAGTCGATCGCTTCAGCTGGCATCGTAAATACTTGGAAGTTCTCTAATATTGCTTCAGCCTCTTTCTGCTTTTGCTCTGCCGTTTTCGGCACATAAGTTGATCGCGAAGAAGGTCTCACAGTAATAGGTTGACTCGCTTTAGGTTGAGGTTTTACCAGTTCTTTCCCAGCATCTTTCGGTGCCTCAACGACAACAGGCGGTTTTTCCTGCAAGGTCGTAAGCTCTTTCGTTGACACTTCTCCCGAAAAGATACTCTCTAATGAAGAGATATTGTTTAAATCAATCTTAATCTCTACACTTTCTGCCTTACTCGGTGCAGCCTGCAATAATGCCGGCATTAAAGCGAACGTCAAACTAACAGCTATTAGATTTCTTTTCATTCTCTTATATCTCTATCTATATATGGGTAATCCAAATACTCCTCTCATTCTCAAAAGAGGAGCATATTCATTTGGCAAGACAACTCCAAGCACCTGACTATTATACGTTATTTTCTTATATTCCAAACTAATTGCGTTGCAAGGCATGCAAGTCATAAGGCGTTTCTTGATAAACGCAATAGTTCAACCAATTGGCAAATAACATGTTTCCATGAGAGCGCCACGTCACTAATGGCGTATTTGCAGGATCATTGCCCTTATAATAATTCTCAGGAGGATCAATCTCCGCACCCTTATCAATATCACGACGATACTCCCGATCTAACGTATCCGCATCATATTCGCCGTGCCCCATAACGTAAACATGGCGAAGATCCCTATTCGCCACAATATGTACACCAGCATCTTCCGATTCTGCCAAAATCATGAGATCTTCGTGTTTTTCAATATCTTCTCTTCTCACTTCTGTATGACGACTATGCGGCGCATAAAAAGCATCGTCGAAACCGCGCAACAACTTCACATTTTGCTCTAATACTTCATGTGCAAAAACGCCAAATCGTTTCTCTTCTAGATCATACTTCGGCACGCCGTAACGATAATAGAGCCCTGCTTGTGCACCCCAACAGATATAGAGCGTTGAAAAGACATTCTTATCTGCCCATTCCATAATTTCTTTAAGTTCATCCCAATATTGAACTGCTTCAAAGGGCAGCGTTTCAACCGGCGCGCCCGTGATGATAAACCCATCAAAGTTTTCATCTTTCACTTCATCAAAGGTGCGATAAAATGCGTCTAAATACTCTTTATCCGTATTCTTGGGTTGATAGGTTTCGGTGGCTAAAAATACCGGTTCAATTTGTAGAGATGTATTCCCGAGAACTCGTAATAGCTGAGTTTCTGTTACCTCTTTAAGTGGCATCAGGTTTAAAATTGCAATCTTTAATGGCCGAATATCTTGTGCAATCGCACGATCTTCATCCATCACAAAGATATTTTCATTCTTCAATACTTGATATGCCGGCAATTGGCTAGGAATTTTTACAGGCATCGGGGCCTCCTTCATTTTTCATAGACGCAAATATTCATAGAGTAAGTCTATTCGATCTCCATCAATATGCTCTATGGGAATTTTTTATCAATGACTTCCCGTGATCACGGAAATATCCAATGAGAAAAGAGCTGTTTAATGTTCATAAACAGCTCTCTTGTGAGATCATTCATCTCAGTAAATGCGCTCTATTTTTGAGATTTTGCTAATGCTTGATCAATATCTTCAATAAGATCATTCACATCCTCTAAACCAATTGATAGACGAATCAATTCCGGTAATACACCGGCTTTCTTCAATCCCTCTTCATCAAGTTGAGAATGCGTTGTACCTGCAGGATGAATCACCAAGCTCTTCGCATCTGCCACATTGGCGAGCAAAGAGAAGATCTCTAAACTATCAATAAACTTGATACTTGCTTCTTTGCCACCTTTCACACCAAATGTGAAAATTGCACCCACACCTTTCGGGAAATAGTGCTGCGCACGTGCATAATATTCACTAGATTCAAGTCCAGGATGTTTTACCCACGCAACATGGGGATGATTTTCTAAATGCTTTGCAATTTTAAGCGCCGATTCCGTCATTCGCTCAACACGAAGACTCAAAGTCTCCAATCCTAAAAGAATTAAGAAAGCATTAAATGGACTAATACACGCACCAGTATCACGTAACAATTCAACACGGCATTTCAAGATATACGCTTGTTCACCAAGATCCGCATATTGCAAACCATGATAAGCCGCATCTGGCGTATTAAAGCCTGGATAACGGGGATTATCTTTAAACTTAAAGTTACCGTTATCAATAATCCCGCCGCCAATGGATGTACCATGCCCACCGATATATTTGGTTAGCGAGTGAACCACCACGTTGATGCCGTAACTCTTGAGATTGATTAAATAAGGGGTTCCGAAAGTATTATCAACAATCGTCACGATCTGATGCTTCTCAGCAATCTCGACAATTTTTTCAATATTCGGGATATTAATATCTGGGTTACCGATACTCTCAAAGAAGATCGCTTTGGTTTTATCGTTAATTGCTGCTTCTAAACCCGCTAAATCTTCAGGCTCAATAAAATGCACTTTGATGCCAAATTGAGATTGTAGACGATTATTAAAAAGCGTATAAGTGCCGCCATAAATCGTACTTAATGTGATGATTTCATCACCTGGCGTTGCCACATTCAAGATTGCATAAAGAATCGCTGCCATTCCCGAACTTGTCGCTAAACCACCCACTCCGCCCTCAAGCGCCGCAATGCGCTTTTCTAGAACATCAGTTGTAGGATTCATGATACGCGTATAGATATTCCCCGGCTTTGCCAAACCAAAAAGGTCCGCCGCATGCTGAGAATCGTCAAAAACATAACTTGAAGTTTGGTAAATAGGAACGGCTCTAGAACGGGTTTCGTCAACCACTTGGCCGGCATGAAGCTGTAGAGTATCAAAACTCCAGTTTTGGGTAGTCATTAAAGAACTCCTAAATTTTATTGGTTTCACACAAGGATTGTGTAGAAGAAAGTCGTAATCGCGCGAAGTCCAAAAAATTAGAAACGTAAACTTCAACGCTTAAGGAATAGCTATATCGTACCCACATCAAGAAAGCAATATCTAGCGCTAAATTCCCCTATAACACACGCGCTACTACCTACTTCAAAAAAGTCCTAACATCCTATTTTACCAATATGAATCATAAGCCCTTTTTATGATCATTGATCTTCCCCTAATATCTCAATAATCCTTAAGAGATAACCATCTTGCTCCAATAGACTTCTCACGCTTTATGCTTCTTATTAAAAATCATCTTCCTTTTCAAAACTTTCTTGATTATTCTGCTCATTTATCTCATGTTATAGAGATGATTTATAAAGATAAATATACAACAATATCAATTAATACCAATATTAGATGAGATACAGATAACATTGTCGGGAGGTACATTATGGCAAGTGGTTGGGCAAAAGATGGTGCGGAGCAAGAGCAGATCGATGCAACGATCGATGATGCGATCGCTCGCATTAAAAGCCAGATCAAAAATGGCGAAAGTGCCCTGCATTGTGAAGCGTGTGAATCAGTAATTCCAGAAGCTCGCCGGCAAGCTGTTCCCGGCGTGTCTCTTTGTATCAAATGCCAAGAAGCATTCGATAAACAGCAAACCGCATTTAGTGGCTACAATCGCCGAGGCAGTAAAGATAGCCAGCTGCGCTAACAAAAATAATGCCGGTAGAAATATTATTCCACCGGCATCGCTTTACCACTTAATCATCAATATTCTCGCCACTGATCTTGGAGAGAGAAATTGCGAAAATATTATCTCATTAAGCACTGTAAACTTCTTTGCCGGCAATATATGTTGCGGCAATTGCGCGATCATCTCCTAACGTCATCTGAATAAAGAGCGCTTCTTCCAAGCTCTCGGCATACTTCATGCGATATTCAATAATCGGCGTTGATTTCAAATTAAGCACCACAATATCGGCTTCCATTCCTACTTCTAAGGAACCGATCTTATCTTGTAAAGATAGGGCTTCTGCCGTGCCGCGAGTCGCGAGATAAAAGGTATGAAGTGATGAATATGGCGCTCCATTCAGTTGCGCGGCTTTATAGGCTTCATTCATCGTTTGTAAAATTGAAAAACTAGTCCCAGCACCTAAGTCTGTTGCTAAGCCAACCTTAATCGGATGCTCTGCCTTTTTCGCAAGATGTACATTAAACGCGCCCGATCCTAAGAAGAAGTTAGAAGTGGGACAATGTGCCACTGCCGAACCTCGCTCATTAAGCGCATGAAATTCTCGCTCCGTCAAATGTACGCCATGCCCATAAATCGCGCGATCACGAAGCAATCCATATTGATCATAAACATCTGTGTAATCTTTTGCTTTCGGGAAAAGTTCCTTCACCCACGCAATCTCCGACAGATTCTCTGAAACATGAGATTGAATCAACGTATCTGGGTATTCCGCCGCAAGCGCACCTACCATTTCTAGCTGTTCATGCGTTGATGTCGGCGCAAATCTAGGCGTAATGACATATTCTGCGCGCCCTCTTTTATGCCATTTTTCAATCAATGCTTTCGATTCGTCATAGGCTTTTTCCGGCGTATCTAATAGTGCTTCCGGCGCATTTCGGTCCATACAGACTTTTCCTGCCATAATGCGCATATTAAATTTTTCCGCTTCAGCAAAAATCGCATCCACAGATTCTGGAAATACCGTACAAAAAATCGTCGAGGCGGTGACCCCATTTCGGCGTTGCTCGCGTAAAAACACTTCAGCCACTTCATCAGCATGGGCGCGATCTTTAAAATTTTGCTCGGCAATAAAGGTATAGTTATTCAGCCAATCAATAAGCTGCTCACCATATGCTGCAATAATTTGCGTTTGTGGATAATGCACATGACTATCGATAAATCCCGGCATGATTAAACTATCAACATAATGCTTCACTGGAATATCTCCCAGCGTTGGTAAAATTGTCGTCGCAGCACCGATCGCACTGATCTTTCCTGCTTCCATCACCACAATCGCATCTGATTCATACCAGAAACATTCCTCAACTGGATGAAAAAATGGATCTTTCTTAAACGATAACATCGCACCACGAATCGCGATTTTGGTATCTTTCTGCATCACGGACATGAACTTTGCCTTTATGATTTCGTCTTTATGATTTTAATACTGATAGCCGATTGAACTGAGTGACGCATCTTTGAGCGCCGACTCTCAAAATTAGATCTGAAGTACTTTTCCATGAACCGCACTTCTCATGAATTATCTTTCATTGAAGATAATTTTCAGAAAGATATCATTTTTCATCACAAAAAAATAGGCTTTTCCCTAAAATTCAAAAGAATCAGATCTCTTTTTGCCCCAGATTAAAGATGCTCATCTAAGTTCTGAGATTGAATCTTTTGGTAAAAATGCGTAAAGTCAGCTAAAAGAAAACCTCAATTATTATTCGTTAAAGAGCGAACTTATGCAGAAAAACACGCCCCAACTTCATGCGTCATCCGAGCCGGATCTTATTGATGACATTATTCAAAAATGGCAAGCGACCGATATTCCTGAAACCACTTATATTGGTACCGAAATCATCGGCAGAATGTCTCGCATGAATGCCTTTATTCAGCTTCAAGTGGAAAACAATCTCGCAAAGCACAATATGAATATTGGTGATTTCAACTTACTCGCCGTACTTCTAAGAGAAGAACCGCAAGAGTTAACGCCCGGCAGAATTCAAGAATTAATTTTGGTCTCTTCCGGCGGTTTATCCAATCGTATGACAAGACTTGAGGCAAGAAATCTTATCGTTCGTTTACCGGATCCGAATGATCGCCGCGGCGTCATTGTAAAATTAACGCCGGAAGGAAAAGCGCTCATTGAAGCTGCTGCCCCAACGCATTTAGCACTTGAGAACAAACTCGTCAAAAACCTCACGGAAGATGAACAAGCAACGCTCATTCCGCTCCTTAAAAAAATGCTCAGTGATTTTGAGAGCTAAAATATTTCACGAATAACTGCACTCATTAAATGTGTGAAATGCCAACATTTGCAGCTCTTAGAGCGCTAACCACAAAGGGCTGAATATCCTTAGATTATTCAGCCCTTTTATTCTTCAGATCAATTTTGCATAAATCTGTGACTTTCGCTTATTTTCTCATCGAATGACCCAATGCTTAAAGCATCAAATGAATCACCGTATGGGGATCTTCCGCCATTAAATCCCCCTGTTCTGGCGCTGTTTCATCAAACATTGAGAATCCATAATCCGTCAACAATCGTAATGCCGGCACATTATCCGCATAAATATCCATATACTCCGCCGATAACTGTTGATGCGCAAAATAGAGCAATGCGCGCCCTAATCCTCGGCGTTGATACGATTTTGCCACAGCAATTCGCTCAATAGAATCTTCTTCTACGGCAATCATTGCTATTAACTGATCTGTTGTTGTCTCAAAAACCCCATAAAGTTCACTAATATTGGCTAAAAACACCTGTTCGCTTTCTACTTCCCGGCGATATAACGTTTTTCCCGCAAGCTGATTGCTCTCTAATAAAGCTTGGCATAACAATTGTGCCGCCGCATGAATCTCCGTTTCGGTTTTAAGTTTTCGAAGAGAAAATGCCGGATCTTTTCCGCCTTTCGCTGCATCTTCGATAAAAAATGTCTGCTGAATTTTCATAATTTTTCCTACAATCCATAATTTTGCCGACTATTATCGCTTGAATCATTTCTAATTTCTCAATAATTCTTTATAAACGATTCTTTTAAAAGCAGAAGCATCGCTGGAGAGAATGCTTGCATGCTTTTAACAATCTCGTGCCAGCCGTAATGGAAAATTTCCTTGAATTAAAATGATTATTGATTCGCTAGATAAAAGGCTTTTTTTAACCTAAGATGCAGCTGGAGAGAATGTCTGCATACTTTTAACAATCTCGTGCCAGCAGTAATGGCGAATCATATTAAGTAGAAATAGTTATAAGAGTAATCCAACTATCTATCGATATTTCTTTCATGAATATAAAAATCCTCTATCCAAGTATGGTCATATCAATCACAATAAAAAATGCCGGCATCTTAACGATTACCGGCATTGACTAACATTGATTAGACTTTCAATTTAGACACTTTCAGAAACAGAAATTGAAATTAAACTTCTCGGACATCTAAGATATCTGAAATAGATCTCCCATTACATCTGACTAGGATCTTCTACTCTGCCTTGCGAATGTGTTTGATCATAGTTTTTCGCCACTTTAGAGAATTTTGCCGTAATCATTGCACAAATATACGCATAAAT
>DXHP01000026.1 GCA_019113305.1 Candidatus Ignatzschineria merdigallinarum
TTTGCAAATGGTCCTGAGAAAAATGCCGGCGATCCCATAGAAACGCCAAGGACACGAATATAGGCTGTCAATGCGGCAAAGAGAGATGCGAGTAATCCCAGCGCTAAACCATAAGATGCTTCATTGCTAAATGGTGAGATTAAGCTTAAACCTAATCCGACAAAGAATAAGGTATCGCTAATACGATCCGGCACTTCATTAAAGAGCTCGCCGGCGGGCGTGACTTTTCTGCCTTCAATTGCCACCATTCCATCAATCAGGTTGCAAAGTAAACGACACTGAATGCCGGCAATGGCAATAATTAATAATAAGATTTGAACCCAGAGTAGGGAAGATACTTGCCATAGCGATAGTGCAATCATCGCGATAAATGCCGGCACGATACTAAATAGCGAGATTTGATTTGGCGTAATGTTTTTGTGAGAGAGCCATTTTGCTAAGCGAATCATCAATGGATTTGAGCGACTTTTAATGGGACGTCTTTTGTCTGTCATGGTGAAGATCCTTATGAAGGTAATCATTTGTTAACTTTTGATGATTTCGATAATAGATCGGCAGAAAAAAGAAGTCAATAAAAAAGATAACAAACGTTAACTTTTATTTATTTTATGTGCCGAAGATCGAGAATGTATTATCCGTAACTATTTGATATAACAGTTCGCTTGCCCGCAAGCAATAAAGGTCATGAGGTTTGAATTTTATGATTGTTGGAATGAATTCTTTCCGCTCTTAGTAAAAGAATAAATCGACATTTTATAAAATATCCATTCTTTTTTAGGCATAATCTCGTAAGATAACTTTCACCATAATATTGCTATTAATAGCGTACTTCATCATGCAAAAGGATCTTCAGATGTTCGATCAGTCAATCAATGGCGTTATTCAGCGATCATATTCACTTTATGTTTTGCCAATAGTTGGTGTTTTAACGATGATTTCCTTGAGCATTGGCGGGCGTTTTCTCTCTTCTGATGAGGATTTTTTAGAGCATTTTTGGCGCTTTGGGCTCAGTGAAAATCTATTGATGATATTGAGTATCGGATTAAAAATGGGCGTGAAATTTGCCATCATTTTGATGTGTGCTTATCACTTTCGGATTAATGTCGCTTCTTTTAAAAATATTCTGATCACTGTTGTGATGGTCGTGATCTGTGAATTTGTCATTAGTATTATCAGTTCATTCTTCTTTCAGTTTTTAAGCGGATTCGATATCCTTTTTCTAATCTATATGTCGATTGGAGTTGTCAGCTTGTTGATTCAATGTGCGGTCTATACGTTGGGTTTTATTTTGGTATTTAAATATGCCGGAAGCGCCTTCGATGTTTTTGAGGGAAGTGCGCGAAAATCGCCTCAATATTGGCGTACAGCGAATCTTATAACGCTATTTTTTATGATTCATCTCATGAGTTCTATCATGATGTCGCTCTATATGGCAGTGGGATTTAACACGATTGTTTTAGGGAATTTAGGGTTGATGTTACTTATTAATGCGCTCGTTGCGCTTCCTTTATTTGTTTTAGTATTCTCTAAAAAATTGAATCTTCAGCGTTTAGAGATCGGAACAATCCTCCGAACAGGACGTTTTTTAGGTTTTTGGATCGTCATATTATTAATTGTCTGTGAGCTACTTATTAACTATTTGGATTCCGGCAGTTCAATCGGGGGTTTTATTGTTTTAGGATTAAGCCTTTTTGCGTTATATGTCGTATTAATTGTGACTATTACCTTTGTTACTGTGAAAAAACGATTTAGCGAGCGGGCTTTATAGGAATCTTTTCACCGCCGTTTTATTTATTTGTTACTTTAGAAGATCATGACAATTTTTTATGAATGACAGTGATCTAAGATATGAGAAACCATCAGTCCAAACCTTTAATTGCCGGCGATAAAATCGCCATTACAGCGCCATCTTCCGGTGTACCAGAATCCTTACAGTCACAATTAGATTCAGCGATTGAAAATCTACGGTTGCGAGGATTTGAAGTGATTGAAGGTTCTTGTTTGCGCCGCGAATATAAAAACTGTAGCGCAGATCGAAAACTTCGAGCGAAAGAGCTGATGCAGTTTTTATGTGATCCAAGCATTAAAGCAATTATGCCGCCGTGGGGCGGAGAATTAGCGATGGAAATCTTGGATCTTCTCGATTTTGAAGTGCTAAAAACCGTTGATGCAAAATGGTTTAGTGGCTTTTCTGATTTGAGTACATTGCATGTGCCGCTCACGACGATTTTAGGTTGGCGCACTTTGCATGGACCCAATTTAATGGAGCTGGCTTATTCACCATTAGATACAACAACTGCCACGATTTGGGATATTCTACAATCGCCGGCAGGAACTGTTATTGAGCAGTTTTCGTCGGGGTTGTATCAGGATCTTTCCACCAATAGTTTTGCTGAACAAAAAGGTTATTCTTTAACAGAGAAAACCGAGTGGAAGTTATTAAACTCCTCCAAGAAAAGTATTAACTTTAGCGGCATTTTAATCGGCGGTTGCTTAGATACGCTTGGCTGGCTTGCCGGCACTAAATATGCGGATCTGCCTAGGTTTTACGAGAAAAACCAAGATCAAGGCGTGATTCTCTATTTAGAAAATGTTGAATTAGCGCCATGCACTTTAACAAGAGCGCTGTTAAGCCTCAAAATGAAAGGATGGTTTGATAATATTGCCGGCATTCTATTAGGAAGAAGCGCCGCAACGAAAGTCATAGATTCTCATCTTTTAACCTACGAAGAAGCGCTACAAAATGTCTTTGCAGATCTTAATATTCCCATTCTTTATGATGTGGATATCGGTCACATTCCGCCTCAATTATCACTCGTAAATGGCGCGTATGCAGAAGTCTTTTATGATAATGGGAAAGGGCGATTAATTCAGGGATTGTGATGATTTAAAGTGATAACAGCGTAATGAGATTGCCGGCATTACGCTTTTTTGCATGTGCATGAAGAAATATTTTCTCAAGTAGGTATTGTGTTCGCTTTTTATGGTTATAGTAGAAGCAGATAATTTGAA
>DXHP01000004.1 GCA_019113305.1 Candidatus Ignatzschineria merdigallinarum
AGAAGGTTAAATAACCCCCGTTAAAATAACGCTTTAAATGTGCATATTTTAACTACCTTAAACAGTTTCTTTAGAGAGTCGTTCATGAAATTTAAACGCATCTTATTATCTGTGAGTTTGTTAATCTCTTCTGCCTATGCGCAGAAGCATGTTGAATATATCCAACCTGCCAAAGGAGATGATGTGATCGGTGAGATCATGTATGTCACTCCGAAACGCCATGAGTCATTGGTGGATCTAACGATTCGCTATGAAATGGGCTATGAAGAGCTTAAATGGGCAAATCCTGGCATTAATGCATGGATGCTTAGTGATACTGCACCACTTGTATTGCCAACGCAATTTATCTTGCCTGCAGGTAAACGTTCTGGAATCGTTTCAAACATTCCAGAGATGCGCACTTACTACTTTTTAAAAGATTCTGACAAAGTTTATGTTTATCCGGTCGGTGTCGGTCGTATGGATTGGAAAACACCTCTTGGTTCGTGGGCAATTACTCGAAAACAGGAGAATCCAGCGTGGTATCCCCCAGAAAGCATTCGTAAAGAACACGTCGAAATGGGGCGCGGTGTATTACCTAAAGTCGTTCCCGCAGGTCCAGATAATCCCCTCGGAACTCGCGTACTTCGCCTTGCACTACCCAGCTATTTATTGCATGGTACAAACGAACAAACTGGCATCGGCATGCGGGTCACTCACGGTTGCATGCGTTTTTATCCGCAACATATCGAACACATTTACGAGATGGTGCCAACCAATACGATGGTCACTTTCTTAAATGAACCCGTGAAATATGGTTTTTTAGGTAATGACTTGCTCATTGAAGTTCATCCTCCTCTTGAAGAAGATGAGCTTTCAACCGCAGAACTGCAAAATAATGCGCTTGCGTTATTAGAAAAGTATCTCGAACCTTATCCAGAAAGTAGCGTAAACTACGATATGGTTAAATTAGCGGCACAGCAGCAGAGCGGTATTCCTGTGATTGTTGGACAAAAAGTAGCATCTTCAAGATCACAAGCGCCGCAAGTATCTCAGCAAGCTGATCATCAGTCATTGCCGGTATTAATTAGCACCGAAGCCGAAACTCATTCAGCACCAATTTATCAAGAGAAAGTGGAACAGATCATTCATCAAGTGCCGGCAAAAGAAGCCGCATCGATCACTCTTCAACCGAAAGTGAATCAAAAAGTTCCAACGAATGGTGAATTAATTATTCAGCAAGAGATCCGTCTCACACCAGATCCTGCAACGATTATTGTTCCCGAAAGTGTTCCAGATGAAGAAGTTCTGTTTCCTGAACCTTCATCTTATCGCTTCAACTATTAAACACTTATCTATTGTCAATGATGAGTCTTATTTCACATCATTGACAACCAGACAAAACAAGATGAAAACCTTGAATCAAGCCCTATTCAACCAAAATTACTCTCAATAGAAATAAGGATGAATATAGGCTCTAAGATTCAATAATGATCATCATTTCATAGAGATCTCTAAACTATTTGAGAGATTGAATCATCGCAAATCATTAAGTCATTTCGAGATCTCTATACTTTACTTCAACCCGCACTCTTGAAGTAAAGCGCGATATTAGAGAGTGTAAATCCATTTTGAAAAAAAGTTAGGATAAAAAAATATGGCAACCATTGAAGAGAGTCTAGAGATTATTCAGCGTGGTACTGACGAAGTTATTTCTATCGAAGATTTAACCGCTAAATTAAAAGAAAATCGTCAACTTCGTATCAAAGTAGGATTTGACCCTACTGCTCCAGACTTGCATCTCGGACATACCGTTGTAATCAACAAAATGCGTCACTTCCAGGATCTTGGTCATGAAGTGAACTTCCTTATTGGCGATTTTACCGGCATGATCGGCGACCCATCAGGAAAAGATGTTACTCGTAAACCTTTAACACGTGAACAAGTGCTTGCTAATGCAAAAACATACGAAGAGCAGATCTTTAAAGTATTAGATCGCGATCTAACAAAAGTGGTATTCAACTCACAATGGTTAGGCGAGCTCGGCACTAGCGGCATGATTCAATTGGCATCTCGTCACACTGTTGCCAGAATGCTTGAGCGTGATGATTTTGAAAAACGCTATAAATCACAACAACCTATCGCGATTCATGAATTTATCTATCCACTACTTCAAGGTTATGACTCAGTTCATCTTCAAACTGACGTAGAATTAGGCGGCACAGACCAGAAGTTCAACCTCTTAATGGGACGTGATCTACAACGTGCTTATGGTAATAATAAGCCACAATGTGCGATTACAATGCCACTTCTCGTAGGTTTAGATGGCGTTAATAAAATGTCTAAATCTCTCGGTAACTATGTGGGTGTTGATGATACGCCGGATGATCAATTTGGTAAACTTATGTCGATCTCTGATGACCTTATGTGGAACTACTTTGATCTCTTAAGCTTCCGTTCAAATAGCGATATCGCAAAACTTCGTGAAGATGTGGCAAATGGCCGTAATCCACGCGACGTGAAATTTGAACTCTGCGATGAAATCATCACACGTTTCCACAATAAAGAAGCTGCCGAGCAAGCACAACGCAACTTCATTGAACGCTTCCAAAAAGGAAATCTTCCTGAAAATATCGAAGATAAGATCGTCCAATCTGAAGATGGCGTTATTGGAATTGCACATGCAATGCGTCAAGCAGGTTTAGTCAGCTCTAACTCAGAAGCTTTCAGAATGATTACGGAAGGTGCGGTACGTATCAATCAAGAACGTATTGATGATAAAGGTCTCAACCTCAACCAAGGCGATGAAGTGATCGTTCAAGTTGGTAAACGTCGTATTGCAAATGTGATCGTAAAATAAGTAAAATAGAGCCCCAAAACTGAATTCAATCTACAAACGGAGAAATTAATTATGGCATTTGTCGTGACGGATAACTGCATTTTATGTAAATACACAGACTGTGTTGAAGTCTGTCCTGTTGATTGTTTCCACGAGGGGCCGAATTTTCTTGTGATCGATCCAGATGAATGTATTGATTGCACCTTATGCGAGCCTGAGTGTCCAGCGGGTGCAATCTTTGCAGATGATGATTTAAGCGGTGATCAAGTCGTCTTTATTGATATCAACGCTGAATTATCCCGTAAATGGCCAGTAATTACTGAACAAAAAGACCCACTGCCAGAAGCGGAAAAATGGGATGGTGTTGAAAATAAACTGCCACATCTTGAGCGTTAATTAAGCTTATGAGTCGCCGTTTAACCAACCAACAAAAACGCCTTTTAGAAGAGCGTCGTGAACAAATTCTCTCTAACGAAGATCTTGATCACGCCCTTTCTGGACGCGTTATCTCACAACATGGACAACATGTTACCTTAGAAGATAAAGCATTAAATCTTCATAAAGCGGCTGTTCGCCAAAGCTTAGGCGCAATTGTTTGTGGAGATTATGTCTACTATATTCTCGAGCAAAATGAGCCTGTTGTCATTACGCGTTTACCGCGAAATAATCACTTTTCACGCATTGCCTTTGGTGGCGCTGAAAAAATCTTAGCAGCCAATATCGATAAACTCTATATTGTTATTGCGCCAAAACCAGAACCAAGCCCTTCTCTCATCGATCGTTATCTTATTGCAGCAACATATTTTGATATTGATGTCGCCTTTATCGTCAATAAAAAAGATGAAATCAGCGATCCTGAAGAACTCTCATTTTTGGAAGATTACCAAAAGCTCGGTCTTGCAATCCATTACACATCAAAATTTGATGAAGAATCTATTGCAGAACTCAACACATTATTAGCAGGAAAAACCTCTATTTTTGTGGGGCAATCTGGTGTTGGAAAATCCTCACTGACAAATAAATTGATTCCTGAACTAGCGTTACAGACCCAAAAAATCAATGCATCTACAGGACTTGGGAATCACACAACATCCAGCACAACGCTCTATCATCTACCAATGAGCGAGAGTTACCTGATCGATTCTCCCGGCGTTCGCAGTTTTAATATTGAACATTTGCCGTTAGAAGCGATCGATAATGGTTTCCCTGAATTTAAGTCAATTACCGAACCTTGTCGTTTTAGCAATTGTAGCCATGGTGATGATCCTGGTTGCTCTTACCAATCGGCGATTCAGGAAGGATTAATCTCTCAACGCCGTTTAGATAGCTATTTACAAATCAAAAATAGCCTCACAAAAAGCATTGAGCGCCAAATCAAAGGGGGAAGAAGACGCTAATTCTTACGTCTTTTTTCCACCGATTCTCCTCAATCTTATCTTCACAGCATTTCAGCTCAATAAAGATTTTAAGAAAGCGCCTGCTCTCCAATATCGACAAAAAATTAATGTGCAATAAAAAAGATCATGCGTTAAACATGATCTTTTAAAACTCAATCAGGCAGCTGACATCGAATGAGTAAAAATGCCCAAGGATTATCTTCCTTAAAATTGAATCTCTCCAAATGGCAGATTTTTAGGTGCGGAAAATAATTGCTGATCGATATTTCGCTCATACTTTTCAGCATCGTAACCTTGATAGAATTTAGTAAAAAGATCCACAAACTGTTGATCTGTACCATCTATCGCACGGCGCATCCAGAACATTAATGCCGATCCGACCGGCACATATTCCCACTCCTCATTCATTCTCGTTAAGATCCAATCAAACTGTGTTTCTGCCGCAGGATAATACCAAATATATCGCTCATCAGTCGTCTTTCCATCCCAACGAGGATTCTCCCTGCGTAATGATGGCACAAAAAATGCCATATGATGATTCTCATCTAGCGTCCCATTTTGATATTTCGTCAGATATTCCAGCATTAAACCATCGCGAATCTCGGGGTTATGCTGCAAATAGTAGAAACTTACTAAATAGAGCTCAACGGTACTTAAGAGATAACGATCAATCATGGGCTGTGTACTATCGATAAATTCTTGATCAGCTAGTAATGTGTCTAACTGCTGATTAAGCCAGCTTAAAAATGCCGGATCATAATAACCAAATTCCGCTGTCGATTCCAGATCAACAACCTCCTCTGTATGCGGGCCTTTTACAAAAATAGGTTGACCATATTGTTGTACAACATAGTTCATCCCAACTTTTTTCAATAGTTGTGTCACAATCGTGTGTGCAGATCCCCCCGGCCAATAGATTCCTTCTTCAGGACTTGTTGGAATCGCCTCTAAGTTTGTTAAAACCTCTTTCATCTCAGCGACAAATGCCGGCGATACTTGCGGAGCATCCTGAGCGACAACCAACAATAAATTCGCCAATTCTCGCGCTCTTTGTAATGTCGCATCCGTTTTACAAGATGTAAAAGCTTTCTCATCCAATATCAATTTAAGCTCACAGTTTGCATCGTTATAACGCAACCATAATCGTTGTGTATCTCGTAATGATTCCTGCGCAGATGCCGGCAATTGATTCATCAGCGCTTGATAATTTTGATTGAGCTGCGCATCCGCGACAGAAAATGCATCTTGCGCCATTGCCGATGTTGAAACAGACAACGCAACAATCGCGGTTGTTAATAAATGACGAACCATATCTCTCCCTTAAATGGTTTATAAATTTTTTTAATTTCGACTTCTTAAAAATGAATGGTTAATAATACGCTTATTCGGCCGATAATCATCACCTTATACGCTCAAATCAGAGATTGATCATCAATCAATTCCTGAATAATTACTATTACGGTTATTGTTACCAACTATTTCTCGTATTTCCCAAATCCGTAATCTAGCTAACGATAAAGTCGTGACTTTACTAAAAGGCAGATCATCGCGATAACTGCCGGCAACGCTAAAACATAAAAAATACTTTCAACACTCAAATCTTCTCTAATTAAAAACGCGACAAGAAATGATCCTGCAATTCCCCCAAATCGACCGATTCCTAACATCATCGACACACCAGTCGTACGCCCTTCTGTCGGATAAAAATTCGCAGCTAATGCCGGCAATGATGATTGTGCCGTATTCATCACAATCCCCGCAAAGAGAATAGTTCCGATCAATATCGCCAATGGCATCGAAATAAACATCCCAATCAGCGCCACCGAGATCGCCGTTAAGGCGCTAAAAAAAGCAATCAATAATGTGCCATTAAAACGATCCATCAACCAACCATTACCGATAGCGCCTAATCCGCCCAACGCAAATAATCCTGTCACAATTGATCCTAATTCTCCCGGCATATTGGCTTCTTTAAAGAGCGTTGGCATCCAATTCATCACGCCATAAAAAATCACTAATCCCATAAAGTACGCAATCCAGAGTAAAAGTGAACCCCGCCAATAATATTGAGATAAAACAAGCTGCAAGCCTTTATGCTTCGTCACAATCACCCCTTCATCTAGCGAAAAATGTCTTACCTTTGCGGCAGATGGATGAATTTTCTGTAAAATTGAGAGCATTTTTTGTGTGGCTCCCAAATGCCCTTTTCTGACCAAAAACCTCACCGATTCCGGCAAATAAAAGATCATAAAAAAGGAGAGAATTAAAGGAAGCGTTCCGCCAAATAGCAATGTCGAGCGCCAACCAAAATGGGGGATTAAAAAAGCAGCGATAAAACCACCAAGCGCAGCTCCTAAGGGAAAGCCGCAAAACATCGTATTAACAATAATAGAACGTTTTTGCTTCGGTGAATATTCTGACATTAATGTCACGGCATTAGGCATCGCCGCTCCCAAACCTAATCCTGTGATAAATCGTAAAACTTCCAGTTGCCACAAATTCACAACAAATGCAGAAATAACCGTTCCTAACGAGAAAATCATCACCGATAAAATTAGGACCCGCTTTCGTCCAAATCGATCCGCAATAGGACCAAAAGTCATTGCACCAATCGCAAGCCCTAACAGCGCCGCACTTAAAACCGGTGCCAATGCTGCCTTTTCCATGCCCCACTCTTGTAACAGGCTCGGTGCAATATAACCGATCACTGCCGTATCGTAACCATCAAAAAAAGCGATCAAAAAAGTAAAAAAGAAAACGCTATATTGAAGCTTCGAAAAAGGATGCTCATTTAAAAAATTTTGAATATTCATCTTGTACAAGGTTCCGTTGTAACACTTCGCTCATCTGCAATCTAAAGAGTTTATCATCTCTTATTCATCACTGGCGCACGTTCTTCTCTAAGTAAAAGCCCATCCTTTGCTATTCCCCTGATTACTGCATAAAAAATATGACAGAAAAATGACAAAATAATTTATTTCTTAAGATTCCTGTCATCTTTCAATTTTATAATTTCGCTTATTTCCCACTATGTCACCATCATCACAAAGGAATATTGTATGAAATGCCCAGTTTGCAAAGATGTTACGCTTTCTATCAGTTCAAGGCAGAACATTGAAATTGATTTCTGCCCAGAATGTCGCGGGGTTTGGTTAGATCGCGGTGAGCTTGATAAGATTATTGAATTATCCACACAATCTCAACCTGAACTGCGCCAAGATTCTCGCCATCATCACCAAGATGAAGATCGTCACAGTGATCGTCGTCATAATGATTATCGCAGGGATGATCGTGATTATGATCGCCGTGATGAAAAATCCTATCGCAAGCGTAGCTTCTTAATGGATCTCTTTGATTAATTCTTATTGCATCCTACTAAGTCAACTCATTAAAACCGCGATCCGAAGCAGATCAGCGGTTTTTTTAATGGATTCCATTCTTATTAAATCCTAAAGAGCTCTAAAGTCTTTCCTCGTTAAAATCGCGATCACTACTGATTAGAATACTTATACTGTCTCAATAAAAAATCTTAAATCTCTGCTGGCAAGCACGTGATACAAGTATGCAAGAGCATTCTTCCCAATCGTACACTCACTTGATAAGAAGGTTTGAGTCCAATCATGTAAAACCTATTTCATGATAAAATCTTTAGAACAATAAACAGCTAATATTTCAGCGAACCTTATTCTGGGCGCTCTAATAAAAATAGATCTCGATTCTTGGAATACCAACCACGACCATGCATTCGGCTGATGAGTGCCATTTTTTCGGTATCGATATAACCCGCTGCCGCATCTAACACAAATTCATCCGCAATATGAAAATGCTTGATCTGACCAATCATGACATATTGTGATTCGCCCGTTGGCACAGCGGATAATAGAGTGCACTCCATCTGAACCGGCGCACCTTTAATGAGTGGTGCTTTTAATGATTTTGCCGGCACAGTTTCAATCCCTAGCTCCGCCAATTCATTAATGCCATACTCATAGCCATGACTGCTTGCATTCATTAAGCTTGCCATTTCGAATGGTACAAGATTCACAACAAATGTCTCTGTTGCCAAAATATTACGCGCAGTATCTTTTAAATTGCCATTATTTGCCTGTAATCCCACAGCAATGACCGGCGGCTGACTTCCCATCATATTAAAGAAACTAAAAGGTGCTGCATTAATGGCACCTGATTCAGAAATGGTCGTTATCCATGCAATGGGTCTTGGCACAATACTCGATGCCATCAATTTATAAATCACATCGCCTGATACTTCTTCAAAATCATACTGCATGCTTCAATCTCCTTTCTATTTTTACTATTTTTTTATTTTGCTATCGATTCTGGCAACTCACTTAATCAAAGAAGATCCACCCTCATAACGGACATGCTATTGATAATCTCATCCCCAATACTTGATTGGTAAAATCCTTTAAACCCTTTAATAACTCGCTTACTTCGCTTGGTATTTTCCAACTTTTAATGCCGTATAAAATCCCAATGGAAAGATCATCCAAAAGAAAATCAGCGCAATGATACTTTCTAATGAAAATTGCCATGCCAAAGCATCCAACGACATCACCAAATAAGGAATAAATAGTAAAACTGTACTGATTATCACGATTTTTACGACAGACAACCGCATCAAAACGCCAAAAATAAACGCCGCAATACCTAGAATGGATAACCAAATAGCACCAAAGACAATGGACAGCAACATCACCATTGACCAAAAAAATGAATTCTGGAGCGAATTGAACATGATCGGTTGATATTGCGGATCAATATAGAACAAGGTCAAAATAAATAAGGTTAAAAGCAGCAAATGAAATAACACAGCATAAAGTATCGGCTTTATTTGATACGGTAACTTTTGAGTCATCAAGATCATTCCATAAAAAAGGGATATTGACTAAAATATCCCTTTTCTCAAAAATATCAACTATGAAATTGTGATTACCACCAACGATAAAAATGGTGTGTTGGACCGATACCTTTACCAACGTCTAACTTATCTGCGTTAGCAATGGCACCATCAATATACTCTTTCGCTAGTCGTACTCCTTCCACCAAACCATGTGTTGGATAAAGCGCCGCAATTGCTGCTGATAAAGTACATCCCGTTCCATGCGTATTTTTCGTTTGCACACGAGGACTCACAAATCGTTCTACACCTTCTTTCGTAATAAGAAAATCAGGGCTAATCTCCGAATCTAAATGTCCACCTTTCATCAAAACCGACTTCGGCCCTAATGCCAGAAGCGCCTGCCCTTGCGTAATCATCTCCGCTTCTGTTGTCGCTTCTTTCGCTTCTAAAAGCGCTGCCGCTTCGGGAATATTAGGCGTAATAATATCTGCCAGCGGCAACATGCGCTCACGAATCGCGCTCACTGCATCTTCCACTAATAACGGATGCCCGCCTTTGGCAATCATCACGGTATCTAATACCACAAATGGAATAGGATACTTTTCTAAAAGACCCGCGACACAATTAATGACTTCGCTATTGACTAAAGCGCCCATTTTCACAGCATCAACGTTAATATCGTTATAAAGAGAGTGATACTGTTTTTCAATAAATTCTGTTGGCACAGGCAGTACGCCATCAACACCTTGCGTCGATTGCGCCGTTAATGCCGCAATAATCGACATGCCATAAGTACCGAGCGCCGAAAAAGCTTTTAAATCTGCTTGAATACCCGCTCCGCCACTAGGATCTGAACCTGCAATTGTTAAAATTCTATTCATCAATATTCCCTATCAATGTCGCTAATTTTCGAGTTGCTGCTGCCACATTAGGTTGCCCACAAATTGCGGAAACCACGGCAACACCATTCACTTTTGTTTGCATCACCGATTGTACATTAGTTTCATTAATTCCCCCAATTGCCACTTTAGGAATCTCTCGTGAAGCAACAATCTTTGCCAAGCCTTCCACACCCATTGCCGGTCTTGCATCTTTCTTGGTAGATGTGGCAAATACAGGACCCACGCCGACATAATCGACATCATGGAGTTTCACCGCATGAAGTTCCCCGATAGAACCCACCGATAATCCTAAAATCTTATTCGGACCCAACATACGACGAACTGCTTCCGCCGGCAGATCATTCTGCCCAATATGAACACCATCAGCATCTACTGCAAGTGCGACATCCACATGATCATTAATAATAAGTGGCACATTATAATCGGCTAATAATGCTTTAAGCATCGTTCCCGCTTCGTACCAATAACGCTTATTCACCTCTTTCTCTGAGCGAAGCTGTACACATGTAACACCGCTTTCCACCGCTTCATAAACTGTTGAAACCATACCGGCAATCCCACCACAAAGCTCAGGATCAAGCACTAAATAGAGCGATAGATCAAATTGCGTTCTACTAATATTATTACGAATAATTGGGTAACCCATGTTGTTCTATTTCCTTTAATCTACTCGATGTATTTTCTAATACAGACACAAATCACGATCATAAGTATCGTTTTTAAGATAGCCGACGAAACATGACTTTTAAGGCTGAATCGTGACTGGAGAGAATGTTTGCACATCTTTATCACACTCGTGCCAACAATCTTATTGATGCTTTTTAAATTTCAAACCGCTTAAAGTCACTTAAACCTACTTTAAACCAAAACAATGACCATCAATTCCACGCGTTTAACACTCATCAAAAGCACCTTCATCTTTGGCAATTTCTAACAACTTTTCCGAAGTCATTAACGATAATTCATCCAAATACTGCACAGCAAAAGACCCTAAACCTTCTGTTTTTTCAGCAGCGATTTGCCCTGATAATGCCACGATATAACATGCCGTTGCCGCGGCTTCTAAAGTATCTTCTGTTGCACTAATCATGCCGGCAACAAGCGCTGATAATGAGCAACCTGTACCAGTGACGCGCGTTAACTTCTCTGTGCCAACAGAAACAATATAACTCTTATCGCCATCGGTAATAATATCTTCGCTGCCGGTCATGACGACAATTGTCTGAAAATCACGCGCCACTTGCTCCGCATATTCAAAAGCTTGAGTCGATGCTTCTTCAGAATCAACCCCTTTAGCTTTTGCCGAAACGCCGGCAAGCACCATAATTTCTGCCGGATTACCACGAATGACCGAAGGCTTGAATTTTAACAATTCATTGACAATTCCCGTTCGATAATAGAGCGCCGGACCAATCCCGACTGGATCTAAAACCCATGGCGTTCCCGTTTCATGAGCCACCTTTGCCGAGTGCAGCATCGCATTCGCTGCTCGCTCTGTCAGCGTTCCCACATTCACCAATAATCCACTCGCAATATGGGTAAATTCACCACACTCATGAATATCTGGAATCATTGCCGGACTTCCGCCCGTTGCTAATAAAACATTTGCCGTAAAATTTTGCACAACATGATTGGTCATACAATGAATTAATGGGGATTTATCCTGATATTCCATAAAGTATGGAATCGCATTGAACGCTGAAAAAGGAATATACATCTCATCACTCCTCGATGTGAATGGTTCGTTTAATTCTCTAAAAGAGATTATGGTAGAGCTTTTCCGCTTTTAATGCTGATAAATCTTTAGCATTCCTCCACTTTTCCCTCCCCAATGAAGTCAAAAAAACGTATAATGCGCCTTAAGATGAATTTGATGGATAAGTTATGAAAGATCTTTATATCGATACGCAAGAAGCTTTAGATTCATGGTGCAATGCCCAACTCTCAACAATTGAACATCTTGCGCTAGATACAGAATTTTTACGAGTCAAAACCTATTTTCCCAAACTCTGCTTAATTCAATTAGCCACAGACAATGAAGCTGTTTGTATTGATCCTTTAGCATTACAAGACTTTACGGCTTTAAAAGCACTACTGCTTGCGCCGCATATTACCAAGATTATTCATTCCGCTAGCCAAGATCTAGAAGCGATTGTTCATGCGCTCGATATCTTACCAACGCCGGTATTTGATACGCAGATTGCGGCGCAAATTACGCAAAGTGTGAAGATCGGTATGAGCTATCATGATTTAGTGCTTCACTATTGCAATGTGGAACTCACTCGCGATCAAACACGTACACAATGGGATCTTCGCCCACTCACAAGCGAACAGCTCAAATATGCCTATGATGATGTTCATTATCTTATTCCGGCATACCAAAAACTGAGCGCCGAGATTGATGCCAATAATCAACGAGGATTACTCACAGCAAATCACCTTCCTTTAACAGAACGTGAGCGCTACGAGCCTAATCCGGAAGGTGCTTGGAAAAAAGTAAAAGGTCATAAAAGACTTCGCGGCTCTTCAAAACAACTATTACGTGCATTAGCAAAAATGCGAGAGATCCTAGCAATCAATCGTGACCTGCCAAAACGTTGGATTATCAAAGATGATATCTTAATTCATCTTGCCGAACGTTACGCAAAGAAAACACCCAAACTTCACGAAGATTACGCTATTGCAACGTATAACGATCATATTCAATCTCAGATTTATAAAACTATCGAAAACTTTTGGGAAAATGGTGCAGGCAAAGAATCTGTAGAGTAATATTCCTCTATTACATCTACTGATCCTTATATGGAATTATGCTTCCTTTCTCTTCGATCGCTCGATTCATAATCATGAAAGATTGTCGCAAAACTTCCGACAGGATGTTGATAAGCCCTTAAAAATAGTGCCTAGCGGCATCGGTTTTAAAGAAGGTTTTATACTTTCCTATTAATCTCCTATCAAAACCAATGCCGAAGTATCTTCAAAAATCTCTGCGAAGATCAGGCATCTTATAAGAGACTTCCCAAGCTTGGTCAGTCACCGTTAAATATTGATCGATACCGATCGTTTCTAAAAATATGCTGTCGTGAGAAACCACCATTAAAGCACCATGATATTGCTGAAGCATCGATTCTAAAGCCGCCAATGACTCTAAATCAAGATGATTATTAGGCTCATCTAACATCAGCAATTCTACTGGCGATTGTCCATATAAAATCAATGCTAAAGCTGACTTTAACCGTTCTCCACCGCTTAGGTGCATACTAGGTTTTTCAATATCTTTTGCTGGCAATCCTAATTGCGAAAGCTGCATCCGTAATTGAGAAATTTCTTCTTTCGTCCGATTCTGTGAAATCTGTTCTAGCACCGACTTATTAGGATCTAATAAAGAAAGATGTTGGTCTAAATAAACTGCCGGAGAAAATGTCTCAATAACCCCATCTGCTGCCGGTATTAATCCCGCAATGACTTTCAGTAAGAGTGATTTCCCAATACCATTTCTGCCAACAATTGCCATTCGCTCTCCTGAACGAATCGTCAATGATAACGGCGCTACTTGCGGCATTACAAATGGTAATTTTAGATCTGTAATCTCGGCGATGATTGCTGATTGATGAGCCGCTTTCTCCATCTGATGTAAAACAATATTCGCCGTTGGTTCCACTGCTTTCTGGGCAGTTTCTATGCGTGCTCTGCCTACTTCCTTCGCGCGATCGTACTTCAACTGCATTTTTCCGCTAGTATGATCGCTTCGGTTCTTCTGTGCATCCATTAAAATTTTTGCTTGGTTTTGATTTCCTCGCGCGCGATTTGCTTCAGCTGAGCGCTTTTGTTGCCGTTCTAACTGTTGTTGTGCAACTTTTAAACGTTTCTTTTCCTCAATTTTAATAGTTGCTAGTTCATCAATAGCCCGCTGTTTTTCAGCTTCCCGCAGCACTCTAAACTCCGCAAAGCTCCCCTGAAACCAAATTAAACCTTCTTTCGTCAATTCCGCAATCACATCAACCTGATCTAATAGATAACGGTCATGTGTTATCAAAATCACCTCTCCTGACCAAGCTTGAATCATCTCCCACAATTTAGATTTATAATGTAAATCTAGGTGATTACTAGGTTCATCTAAAATTAAGGTTGTTTTAGCAGAAAGAAATGCCGCCGCAATTCGAATACGCATCTGCTCACCGCCAC
Source organism: Candidatus Ignatzschineria merdigallinarum (assembly GCA_019113305.1). Classification (GTDB taxonomy): domain Bacteria; phylum Pseudomonadota; class Gammaproteobacteria; order Cardiobacteriales; family Wohlfahrtiimonadaceae; genus Ignatzschineria; species Ignatzschineria merdigallinarum. The sequence goes on from DXHP01000004.1 coordinate 14,164, forward strand.
TTAATTGCGTAGCCGGAGATTGCAATGAATACGCACTTAAGCCCCATTTTGTAAGCAAAGCGACTGCTTCCGACTCAATATTCCAATGATCGCCTACCAAAGAAAAATCGGCTTCATCGATACTTCCTAAAGAAATTCTGACTAAAGCATCTAAAATATCTTGAATACCAAGGAGATCACTAATTGTTGTATCAGCGCTTATCTCATAGGTTTGTGGCAAATAATAACTAGAATCAGCATTCAATACAGTTCCTTGAGTTGGCTTAATCTCCCCTGATAAAATTTGCGCAAGTAGTGACTTTCCAACACCATTACGCCCTATCAATGCCGTAATTTTCGCAGAAAAAGAACCAGAAACTTGAGAGAAAAGAATGTTGCCATTGGGCAACTGGTATGAAATATCATACAGCTGTAAAAATTTGGACATGAAAACTCCTTGATCAAATGTATTATCAAAAATCATTTCGAATCAAGTTAGTTATTCATTCAGTACAGCCTCATAGAAACGCAGATGTTGCGTTCACTAATCATATAAAAAGGGGGATAAAATAGCAATCAACTATTTCCAACCACTACGGCAACCAAATGTCATCTTTCAAAATTTGTTTCATTCCGGCAATATCTAAAAAAGCATCGGGAAAGAGATAATCTCCCGGCATTCCCGGCACTTGCAACGATTGCCATTGCAAAGAAAGATCTGGAACAAGCGATTTGAGCGGCACTTCCAAGAGTGTCGTGCAGTAGAGATTCTCTAACGAACGGCTCTTTAAAACATATGGTTCTCCCACTTTAACTGCGATCTCTTTAGCGAATAACGCTTTATCAGATGCTGATAAGAAATCGGGGCGCGCAATCAAATATGTTTTCGCATACGTTGGAGATAAAAATTCAGTAATTGCCGTTAATAACACCTGATTCAATTTCTCAGGATGATCATTTGTGGTGGCATGTGTCACTCTGACTTCCGGTGAAATCTCAGTAATAACGGCAATATGGGAATAATCTCCGCCGCTCACTAATTGAATTAATCGGCTCTCTTTTCCATAAGCCGTGCGAAAGACGATATCACCCACTTCTAATTGCTCAAGATATGCCGATTCCCAAGGATCATATTGTGAATGATCTTTAAAAGGATTAATCTCAAAATAGAGACAAAGCGCCACAATCAGAGTTGCCATCATTGCGAAACTTATCAATAAATAAGGTCGGCGTTTCATTATGCAATAAGTGTTCTTTAGCATTTTTTATTAAAATTAAACCATTTATAATTGTTTTAAGAAAAGTTGGAGAAGTTAAAAAAAGAAGTTATTTTATAGCCATTTTAAAAGTATCTGTTAACACGATAACTTGAAACCGATTGCACTATAAATAAATCAACAAACTTTAAGAAAAAGCTTTCTAAAATAATGCTTTTAGAAATTAGAATAAATAAACAAAATAAAAACGC
>DXHP01000027.1 GCA_019113305.1 Candidatus Ignatzschineria merdigallinarum
GAGCTTGCCGGATCGAATCGAAGGCATTACCCATAAATTGGGTGAAGTGATTATGCAAACTAAAATTGGCGGCGGAACCTCCGGCTATTTTGGACATCTTCGGGAGCGTGGCAGTGCGGTTACCGATAATGGTAAAAGTAGTGGCGCGGTGAGTTTTATGAAGCTCTTTGATACGGCGATGGAAACGATTTCGCAAGGCGGTGTTCGTCGTGGTGCATTTGCGGCATATCTCGATATTGATCATCCTGATTGTGAAGAGTTTTTACAGATTCGTAATATCGGTAACCCGATTCAAAATCTCTTTTTCGGTGTCTGTATTCCCGATTATTGGATGCAAGAGATGATTGATGGTGATCGTGAAAAGCGTGCCTTGTGGGCGAAAGTTTTAGAAAGTCGTCAAGAGAAAGGAATGCCATATCTTTTTTTCTCCGACAATGTTAATCGTCATAAACCAGATGTTTATAAAGATCATAATATGCGAATTTATGGCAGTAATCTCTGTACGGAAATCATGTTGCCATCAAGCATTGATGAATCCTTTATCTGCTGCTTATCATCAATGAATTTGGAGCTTTATGATGAATGGAAAGATACGAAAGCGGTGCAATTAGCGATCCATTTCTTGGATGCTGTTCTGCAAGAGTTTATTGATAAAACGGAAGGGAATTATTATCTAAGTGCTGCTAATCGTTTTGCGAAACGTCATCGTGCGATTGGGCTCGGCGTTTTAGGGTGGCACTCTTATCTGCAACGCAATCGCATTCCTTTTGAAAGTATGGAAGCGAAGATGCTCACTGGTGAGATCTTTAAAAAGATGCAGATCGAGGCTGATGAAGCGACCAAAGAGTTAGCGCTGCTTTATGGTGAGCCAGAATTACTCAAAGGTTACGGCAGACGAAATACGACAACCATGGCGATTGCGCCGACAACATCCTCGTCAGCGATTTTAGGACAAAGTTCGCCGGGCATTGAACCGTTTAGTAGTAATTACTACAAAGCGGGATTGTCTAAAGGGAACTTTATGCGTAAGAACCGTTATCTGAAAGAGCTGCTTGCCGAAAAAGGTTTAGATAATGAAGAAACGTGGCGCACTATTATGCTCGCTGGTGGTTCTGTGCAACATCTCACAGCGTTGACAGAGGAAGAGCGCGCCGTCTTTAAAACCTTTAAAGAGATTAGTCAGCTTGAGATTATTCAACAAGCGAGTATTCGCCAGAAATATATCGATCAAGGGCAGAGCATGAATATTAATATTCCCGCAGCATTACCGATTAAAGAGGTGAATCAGCTCTTGATTGAAGCGTGGCGTTTAGGAATTAAATCGGTCTATTATCAGCGCAGCCAAAGTGTCGCAAAAGAGATGGTTGCAAGCTTAGTGGCTTGTTCAAGCTGTGAAGCATAATTTTTTAAAAAATATAGGCACTCATATAGTCGTACAGGGTGCCTATAGTGATTTTATTGTTAACCTAATTGTTCTACTCTTTTAATAAAATCTTGGGTAAATGCAATATATTGTTCTTTGATTGTTTCTAGTCGACCTTTATTTCCTTGGTTAAATTCAAAACCATTTTCTTTTAATTCATCTTTTTGCTCATCATTTAAATTGGCATATACGTTTGGAACTTCCCACATAGGGCACTTTAGAGCTTGAGCCATAGCAGGGAAAGTATTATGGGTGTGTATAATTGAGCTTTCACCTATTGGATTAGCAATTTGTTGATCATCAAAGTTTTTGCGATTTGTTTTTTGGATATATTCTAATATTGTATTAGGAATTTTGTTGACATATTGAAAATGAGCTTGGGCTAAATCATACTTATTCCCTGCGGTCGAGTCTTTATTCTTTGAATATTTTTTAGCGTTATATATTGAATATCCTAAGAATTGGACAAATTCCTCAGGAAATTGATTTCGTTTAGTATCGCTTAACAGAGAGTAAATAGATTGGAATTCTTTTTGCCATAGTTCTAAAGAGTTTCCGATATTACGAACACCATACAGACTGAACATATCTGGTTGAGCGGGGATGAAAAAACCATCAACTGTTGAAATTATTACTTTATTTAAAATTCCGAGACTAGGAGAAGTATCTATTAAAATATAGTCGTATCTATATTTTTCAGCATATTTTTTACATATAGAGCGTATATTGGTTACTGTACGAATTGATAGATTTTCAGATTGGTATAGCCCAGACCATCGTTCAGCAATTTTATTTTCAAACTTATGTAGTGAGAGTCTTCCAGGAATGATATCAACATTTTTTGCGATATTTTTTGGAGGTGGTAGTTGTTTTAACTCGCTGACACCATCTTCGGAAGGTTTTAATAGGAAGTGTATACTTCTAGTGTTATTGATAATTGTTTTATTTTGTTCGTAGCTACTTTCAAAATCTTCAATATAGTCATCTTCAACAGCCCAAATGTCATGTAGCTCTTTTTCATGAAGGGCGCATATTGTGAGATTACATTGTGGGTCAAGATCAACTAGTAAAACATTTTTATTAAGAGCGGCTAGAGAGTGAGCTAAATGATAAGTTAGTGTAGATTTACCTACACCACCTTTATTGTTAAAAATAGAAAGTATTTTCATATAAAGTTATCCAAGTTTTTTATTAGTTTATTAGGTATATGCTTACTTATGATACATCTTGTAAAATTATAAATCATAGAATAGGTAAATTATATTAAAATATAATTCAAGGAAAATCATATTGTGATGAGGAGCGAAAATGACAGAGTTAGTATTAGGATCATTAGTGTTTTTGCCCGGCATTTTAAAAGTATTAGTATTAGGCTTTTTTATCTGGTTATTAGCGCGTGGATTTTATAGAAAAAAGCTCTATTCAAGTGGAATTTGGCATCCCAACTTAGTGGATATTAGTATCTATTTTGTATCACTTTATGTGAGCCACTTAATCTTTTTATTATTACAAGGCTAATTATGAAGAACGTTTTAAGACGATATTTACTTACCGTGATTGCCGCTTTCGTATTGATTGTTGTGGCTTTTCAGTTATGGAATTTTTATGTATTAGGCGGTTGGACCCGAGATGGGAAGATCCGTGCCGATGTTATTCAAGTTGCGGCGCAAGTTTCTGGGAAGTTAGTGGATTTACCGATTAAGGATAATCAATTGGTTGAAAAGGGTGATCTGCTATTTGAAATTGATCCGATCGATTATGAGATTAATCTACGAAATTCAGAAGCGCAATTAGAACAGCTTCGGATTCGTCAAGAACAAGCAGCTTTGCAATATCAGCGCCGAACAGAATTGGGGAATGTTGCGGCAATTTCTAAAGAGCATTTAGAAGAGGTGAAATATAATTTAGATCTTTTGAATGATCAGGTGCAACAAGCGGAAATTGTCGTCGAAAAAGCAAAATTAGATCTCAGCCGAACAAAAGTCTATGCAGAAGTGAGCGGTTAT
>DXHP01000028.1 GCA_019113305.1 Candidatus Ignatzschineria merdigallinarum
TCATGATAACAAAATGTTAATAATTTTTTCTAACAAAACATTTTACTTCTTAAAGAAGTTGACAAATTTCATCCCGACTATCATGGCAATTACAAATACAATCCCTTCCCACATACCACGTCCTAATAGGACTAACGCAGGAGCTGGGCAGATTCCAACTAACCCCCAACCAGCACCAAAAACCAATCCCCCAATAATAAGATCTTTATTAATTTTACTGTTTTTAGGAAATTCTAATGGTTCTCCTAATAATGTTCTACGTCGATGCCGTGCAATAAAAACACCGATAAATGAGACTGATAATGCACCAACCATCACCCATAACAACGACAAATTCCAATCCCCAAAAGGATCTAAAAAGCCCTGTACAATTGTTGGATCTGCCATTCCCGAATAAATTAATCCGATACCAAACAATAGACCTGATATAAATGGAATAATTAATCGCATATTAATTACCCCCCATTAAATGTTTCAAGATAAATACAGACACACCACCAGCGATCATGAAAATCACTGTAATTATTAATGAGCCTGGTGCAAATCTTGAGATACCACAGATACTATGTCCACTTGTACATCCAGATCCCATGGCTGAGCCAACTCCGACAAGAAGCCCTGCACCAACTAATAATGGGAAAGATTGCGTAACTTCAACCGTTGGCAAAGATCCTGCCGCTAAATAATAAATCCATGGTGAGATTAATAATCCAACCATAAATAACAAACGCCAATCTGTAACCCCTTTCCGGGAGAGAAGATTATTTAAAATCCCACTCACTCCCATAATACGGCCCATACCAATTAAAAATAACACTGCCGCACATCCAATCACGATACCACCTAATAAAGCTGGTAACGAAAACCATGTCATAATTTCGCTTTCTCCTCAGGACAAAATAACTGATAAACACATTGTAATAATGTTAAAACCTTAGGATCATCCACAGAATAATAAATCCACTTTCCATCACGCCGTGTTTTAACGAGATTATCTTCCCGTAAAACTCCAAGTTGCTGTGAAAGTGTCGGTTGCTGTATTCCTGTAATCTCTTCTAGAACAGATACCGAATACTCTCCTTGACTCAAGTGACAAAGCAGGAGCAAACGATCTTCATTTCCAAAACGCTTTAAAAATGTGGTCGCCTCAAGAGCACCTGCTCTCATCTCTTCAATATTAAGCATGATTATTTATACCCTTTTGTGTAAGCTCCCCACCATCTGTTACCAAATAGCAGATTCATTATATATAAAAACAATCTATTTAAAAGTAATTTATCTATATCTTACTAAAAAATGACAGTAAATGATTTCTTAGCATCGATATCGCCCTAATATTTCCGAGTTTTACATTAGTCTTTTTTATCTACTCTAGTATTGCGGAAAATACCAGAATCTTGTTCCTATCACTTTTAATATTATGTGTGATTACTTATCATATATGACTAATTAAAAAACTCGCAAACGTAGCATTAATAACACTTTTTCATAGTATCAGACAAGAATTTCCAAAAAAAATCTACTAAGTCGCTCATTCTTTAAGATATTGCCCGATAACTGCCCGTTTTTAACTATAAAAAAAGAGAAAGGTATTCCCCATACCCTTCTCTTTCTAACTCATCTTTTGCAATAAAACGCAGTGCTGCTGAGTTAATGCAATAACGAAGTCCCCCTAATTCTTGAGGCCCATCTTCAAACAGATGTCCCAAATGAGAGTCGGCGGTAGAACTTCTGACTTCGGTACGTTGATAACCATATGAGAGATCTTGATGCTCTGTAATCTCTTGCGGCTTAATAGGTTTAGAAAATGCCGGCCAACCACAGCCAGCATCAAATTTATCTAATGAAGAAAATAGCGCTTCTCCTGAAACAATATCGACATAAATACCTGGTATAAAATGCTGATCATATACATTTTGAAAAGGTGGCTCGGTACCATTTTCTTGAGTGACATGATATTGCATCGCCGTTAAACGCTGCTTCAAATCATCTTTATGATTACTCATTGTTATTAATCCTCTTTTGACAATTATCTACAGATAACCTTCTAACTAATACGATAACTACATATTCACTTCTGACAATGACGGTTCAAAGACATTCGACCACAATATATTTGATCTATCATTCCGGAAGCAAAATGCGCAGTTATATCTCCAATTACTCATCACAAATTACTATTTATTGTTATTAATTATCATTAATGACAATAAATGCCATCTTTTTACATTTAGATTATGCTTCATAGTGCGTATCTTTATTAGCTCAATCAAAAAAGACTGTTACATGCAATTAAGACCATCCTCAATTAACCTATCATAAGTTTTACAATAAAAAAACAGTTCCTTACAAAAATGTCATAAAACAGCTAAAAATGCTTATTTCCCGCCTATTAGAAGCATGCTAAACTATCTCTTTTTGATCATTATTGGAAAATAAATATGCTCATTATTGATGTTAGAACGCCGGAAGAATTTGCTGAAGGTCACTTAAAAGATGCCATCTTGATTGAATACCAAAATATCTTAGAAGAAATTTTTAAACATATTGACTCTAAAGATGATGAAATTGGACTCTATTGTGCCGCGGGTGTTCGATCAGGATTCGCCACCTATATGTTAGAACAACAAGGCTTTACCAATGCCGTCAATCTCGGTGGCTATCACGATATTCTTTATCATCATCCCGAGCTGGCTGATGCATAAATCAGCGCACTATTACTCCCATAATATTTTGATATTTCCATGAGTCTAACTTTCTAGTAAGTTCCTATTAGATTTCCCATCCATCTTCAAAGTTAAGCGATCATTTTCCTATGAGTATTTTTATCACGATCTTTGTCATCGTTATGTTAATCGCGCTCTCAAGTACGGTTCATAAACTGCTTCCCTTTAAATTCCCTCTGCCTTTTATCCAAATTATTTTAGGTGCGATTGTTTCATGGCCCCATAATGGTTTCCATGTCACTTTTGATCCTGAGCTATTTATGCTGCTCTTTATTCCTCCACTGCTCTTTGAAGATGGTCGAAAAATGCCATTACAAGACTTTATTCATTCAGGAAGAGAGATCGTTAGCCTCGCCTTAGTTTTAGTTTTTGTTACCGTCATTGGTCTTGGATATGTCATCTACTTCTTTATGCCGGAAATGTCACTTCCTGTCGCCTTTGCTCTCGCCGCCGTATTATCCCCAACGGATGCTGTTGCGCTATCTAGCATCGTCGGCAAAGGTCGTCTATCCCACAAACTAATGCAGGTTTTAGAAGGTGAAGCCTTAATGAATGATGCTTCTGCGCTTGTATCACTAAAATTTGCCATTGCAGTGGCATTAGGCGTTACCGCATTAGCCACTGCCGATGATTATGTCGTCTTAAGCGTTTCTTTCTTAAAAATGGCGATTGGCGGCATTATTATAGGCATCGCTTTTGCATGGCTCTATATCAAATTCATTCTACTGATCAGCAAGTCTCAAGGCGATGAGGTAGGATCGCAAATGATCCTTCTCATGCTGCTTCCATTTGGTGCGTATGCGATTGCCGAACTTTTAGAGTTCTCCGGCATTTTATCCGCTGTCGTTGCCGGAATGACAGTTAACTATTCTAAATTTTTCCAAACAACGCCTGTTCAAATGCGACTTCGTGCGAATACCACTTGGGGCTTATTAGAATACTTACTTAATGGCGCGGTATTCCTCATGCTAGGCTTACAAATTCCGGCGATTTTTAAAGAAACCTATTCTGATGCCTTAATTGACCCTTCGACAACCTTTACAACGCTATTGGGCGATATTTTACTGATCTATCTTGCCCTTATGCTATTACGTTTTCTCTGGATCTTAGTGCTCAAATTTATCAGCCCTTATACGCCATTTAAAAAGCCGATGATGTTTGCCGCTTTAACCATTAAAGAGATCGCTATTATGACTTTTTCCGGCGTTCGAGGAACAGTCACTCTTGCGGCGGCTCTATCGATTCCTCTCTTAATCTCCACGAATCCGGATATTCCTTTCCCCGCACGTTATCAAGTCATCTTCTTAGCTGCCGGTATTATTATTTTATCACTCGTGAGTGCAGCCCTTATTTTACCGCTACTACTGCGTGATAAAAAAGCCAAAGAATCCCCAAAAGTAGCTGTTGAAACCAATGAAGCGGAGCGAGAAGTTCGAACAGAAATTGCCACAGTCGCCATTGAAGCCGTTCGTAAAACAGCCTCGACTATGCAGGCTGACAAACCGGATGATGAAGAGGAGCAACTCTTTATTACACAGATTATGAATCATGTTATTGGCGAGATTGAACAAGTCAATCATATGATTCAAAAAACAAAAGAGAATGATGCCATTGAGGTTCATATTCGTCTTGCCGCCGTTCGTGCAGAAAGACGTAAACTATATGAGCTTAATTCACAAAATCGTTTAAGTCACGAACTCTATTCGAAGCTTCTTTATGAACTTGATTTGGCAGAAACCTTAATTTTAGGTCGATCACCGATTCATCCTAATTAGTTTAAGAAAGCGCTATAACACTAAAACTCCTAGAATTACGCTAGGAGTTTTTTTATAACTCTCTCATAAAAAGTATTATGAATAAAATTCCCTAAAAGAACAGTGAGAAGCACTTTATCATTTAATGGGTCATCTAATTCTCAAAAGGATTTCCAATGATTTAGCATTCTCCACAATCATTTCTCGATAAAACGAAATCCGTTTTATATAGATCCATCCCAATTTCTTTCAATCCTATGCTGCTGAGAAAAACAGTCAGTATGCTTTTATCAATCGTATGCCAGCAGTTCAGGCAACTATTCTTAAACTAGAAGACTATAATCACAACAAATTTTCTAACATAAAAAAAGCACCCCGGGGACAAAGTCTTTTGCGGAGTGCTTACTAGGAATGCCCTTTCAATATGACGGGTATTAACTGGTAATTCAAGCGTGATATTTACATATATTGACCTCAATCACGCTATCAAATAAATATTTACATTTTATTCCCGATATGAAATCCATTCTCCTATCAATGGGTTTAATAACGCGCATCTTTAGGTTTTTTACCATTCGCCCAATCATTCACTTTTCCTTCAAAATCAGGTCTTGGTAAATGCGTAAAGTATTCAGAGACATCGACAGCCTCCTGATCTGTTAATACATGACCTTGCCCCCAAGCGCCCTCTTTATTTACCGCCATTGGCATATTGAATTTTACAAAGCTCGCTGCCTTATAAGTTCTTGCCATTCCGGCACCAATATTGAAAGATTCTGGCCCCCAAAGTGGTGGGAATACAACATTTCCTCGTTTATCCTTTAAACCTTCTCCTTGATCACCATGACAAGTTGCACATTGCGCTTCATAGATAACTTGTCCATTCATTGGATCAGGCACTAAGCTTTCATCAATCGGACCGGCATTTGTAACGGCTACTTTTGCATCCGCTGGTTGTGATTGGCTGAGCCAATCCATATAAGCCAGCATTGCAAGCATCTCTGGTGATTCAGGGCTCAAAGGTTTCCCATTCATAGAACGCTGGAAACAACCATTGATTCTTCCTGTTAAATCAACTAATTTCCCGGCTCTTGGCATCACTTTGGGGTATTGATGCGATGTGGTGAGATATGGCGCACCGTAATTTGCTTTCCCTTCAGCAATATGGCAACTATTACAGTTCATCGTTGCGCCTACATTATCCGGCAACATTCTCTTTGTTTCATTTAAGAGCAACTTACCATACATAATCTCATCAGCATTTGGCTCTTTTAAGATCTCTAAATCAGAAGGAACGGTATACCAACCCAGTTCAGCCCCCTCTTTATCAACCATCGCATAACGATTTGGATCCGCTGCTGTGAGCTCATTTGCGAGAGCTGTAGAACCGAACATCATCATGCTCGCAAGTAATGAAAAGAGTAAACCTTGTTTCAATGGAGCAACAGCTTTTGCGATATTCGAACGCTGTTTCATATTTTTATTCGTTTTCATATTTCTGCTCTCCCTTAATTTAATGTAATGTTTGGTGCTTTATTACGTAGGAACTGACGGATCTCAGCAACATCTTTTGCCGATACTTCTGGCGATGTATTATTCCAACTATTGCGGATAAAGTTCACAATAATCGCCACTTCTTCATCACTTAAGTGATTGAATGCCGGCATCGTAAATGCCATGCGATCTGCCGGCGTATCTGGCATCTTCCCGCCTTCTAATGTCACTTGAATCACAGATTGCGCATTATTCGCTAAAACCGCACTATTGAGATTCAATGCAGGAAAGATTCTCGGCACCCCTTCTCCATCTGCTCTATGACAGGTGTAACAATGTTCTACATACAAAATTGCACCCGGATCTCTATATTTTCCTGAAAGAAGAAGATCTGTCGTAGTATCCTCTTTTTTCGGTAATTCTAATATCTTATTCGGTGCCGGCGTTAATTGTTTCAAATACGCAGCCGTTGCATTAAGATCTTCGTTACTCCAATATTGCGAGCTATGCTCAACCACATCCGCCATGGCGCCAAACGCGATCACTTTATCTGTACGACCAGTTTGTAAAAACTCCACAACATCCCCTTCACTCCAAAGCTTTAAGCCTTGCGCTTCGCCACGCAGGCTTTTCGCACGCCAGCCATCAATCAATGCGCCTGATAAATAGAGATTAGAATCATTGGATAAAGCCTTCTCCTGATAGGCAATTCCTCTTGGCGTATGACATGCACCGCAATGCCCAGGACCTTCCACGAGATAAGCCCCATGATTTTCAAGATCACTCAAATCAGGATTTGGTTGAAATTCACGAATAGGTGAAAATAAGAACTGCCAATAGGCCACTGGCCATCTCATGCTCATGACCCAAGGAAATGTACTTGGTGCATTTGCTTTTTTCACCGCCGGTACTTTTTCCATAAAGTACGCATACATTGCCTGCATATCATCATCCGACATAATTGTATATGACGTATATGGCATTGCCGGATATAACGGTGCATCATCCTTACGCACGCCATGTTTTACGGCGTTTGTAAACTCTGCCAAACTATAATTCCCAATTCCCGTCTCTGCGTCCGGTGTGATATTGGTTGAATAGATCGCACCAAATGGCGTTTGCATCGCTAGACCGCCGGCATATTCCGCATCGCCAGGAACACTGTGACAGGCAGCACAGTCTGATAATCTTGCGAGGTATTCCCCTTTTTGAATTAAGGCATCATCATATTTTAATGCTGCAACTTCCCCAAATTCAGGTGCTTTGCGGGATTTCATAATCCATGATGATCCACCATATGCCCCCAAAAACCCAATCACACCTATGGCCACTAACCAACTGATGATTTTCTTCATATTTTCTTCCCCTTTAAACCAGCTTAATAATGCTTAAAAATTCGTTAAACCCTATAAACTTGATGGTTTTTAGTTTACCTGAAAGGAATAAAACACAGAATGCTACCCAACTGGGGGATTGACAAACATACATCGAAGGTATGATAAAAAATATATTTGGTATTTCAATATGATAAAAAAATCTTTAAGAAAAACAACATTTGATGAAGTTTTTTTCTAACCGCAACCCCCTCAAAAATCGATCATTCCTATGACATTCATCAAATAAAATTCTCGAGCGCAATCAATGTGCAAAATACCGGTTTAACACATGATCTAGAATCCATTTCAAAAATTAGCACTGATCTTTCTTTTAAAACAATACGCTTCTAATCGAAGTATTGGCAGACAGACATTCCCTCAAAACATCAATATTCAAAGAGAAACTCAGCTGGTCATTGATGGTGAAATCGACTGTAAATTATTTGAATAAAAAATTCTTTGAAAAGGAAATGCGCCGCTAGTAAAAATATTTGCAAGCTTGCCCTAATGTCGCGCCAACAGTTGTAACAGGGGTTTAAACCAAAACGACTATAAAATTCATGACACTATAAAACACT
>DXHP01000029.1 GCA_019113305.1 Candidatus Ignatzschineria merdigallinarum
TGAGAGTAATCCCGCCATATCGTTCCCAGTAGGATTTAATGGCTAGATTAAGTTGCTAGGACTTAAATCTGCGCCATTGAAGCTCAAGAAGATAAAGAGACCAATAAAGACCACTTGTAGCGCAATTAAGAAGAGATTAATAGGTGTGATTAAGCGCACACCAATATAGTTGAGTGTTGTAACGGATACAAGCGCACCCAAAATAAAGCTCCATGCTGGAATTGCTGGGAATGCTTCGTGTAGATAAAGACCTAGAACCACGTAGTTAACAATGGGCAAGAAGAGATAATCTAAAATTTGCACCCAACCAATTGAGAAACCGATCACAGGACCAAAGGTTCGCTGCGTATAAGAGTAAGCAGAACCTGAAAGCGGTAGAAATGTCGACATGCGGCAATAGCTAAGTGCTGTAAAGAAGATCATTACGAGCGTAATAATGTAAGCAATGGGCAGATGCCCGTGGCTTAAAACGGTCACTTGCCCATAAGTAGTAAAGATTCCAAGCGGAACCATATAAGCAAGGCCAAATACAATTAAAATAGGGGTTGTTAGCACACGGTTCATTGCCGGGTTGGTCATTATTATCATCTCCTAAAAGAGTCTATGATTGACTACATTGTGAATTGTTCAATAGGTTACTTGAACATTTATCTTGTTTATTGATGAATATTGCGAAGCTCAGTTCGCGAACCAGCATGTTAGAGGATATTGCCGAATAGGGCTATTGTTTTACAATTGCTTACATTTTAAATTTTAAATCAGTCAAGAGTAGTGCCTTTACAGAATATCAAAAATCACGATTGATTAATACTCAGCCAAAACAAGCATAACTTTTGAAGATAAATTGTGTAAAAAGCATCATGATTGTGAAATATTATCGTTTTAAAAGAATTTTCTGAAAAGCGATTAATTAATTTTATGGATGTTGAAAAACGATGAAAGAAGAGATAGCAAAATGCCGGGATTCATAATCACCGGCACTTTATAGTTCTTCAGATAAAATTATAAGTAATTAAGCAGAGTAGACTTCTTTTCCACCAATGAAGGTTTTAAGAATTCGCACATTTTCAATATCTGCAGGATCGTTTTTGAAAACATCGCGATCAAGGATAATGTAATCTGCAAATTTCCCTGGTTCTAACGAGCCTACATATTTATCGGCATCAATCATATATGCGGCATCAATCGTTGCTGATCGGAGTACTTCATTAAATGTAAGATCTCTATCTGTATCTAAACGTGGATCTTCAGCACCACCTTTGCGCGTTAAAGCGACTTTAAAATCATACCATTCATTTAGGGGATCAATGGGCCAATCACTACCAAAGGCAACTCGTACTCCGGCATCATAGAACTTGCCGGCAGGTTCTAAGTTATCAAAACGTTCTTCGCCGAGAACATCGCGCATTTCATCACTAAATTCTTGGCTATATCCTGCCCATTGATACGAGAGGCAAGGCATAACCTCTAATGCTTTAAAACGCGCAAACTGATGGGGAGATGTTAGTTCGTTATGTGCAAGGCTTGGACGAATATCTTTGCCTGGCAGTTTATTGCGCATGGCTTCAATCGCATCGAGCGTTACTTCAATCGCACCATCTGCCACGGTGTGCATATGAGGATGGAACCCTTTTTCACTCACCGCAGAGATCAATGCAGTGAGAAGTTCATTAGGATAATAGAGATCGCCCTTATTTTGTGAAGGTTGCCAGTTAGGGGATTCTTTCGTGCCCATATTTTCACGATAAGGAGCAAGCAGTGCCGCAGTATTGATCGGACATTGCATTACGCCATCGACGAAGAATTTTGCGTGTTGAATAAAGATTCCCGGTTTTGTGGACCATGATGGATCGGTGTATTTTGCCGCAAACTGCATCATGGTTTCAACCGCTGCCGGCACGTCCGCAACGGTAGGGGAATTATCCGGTGTGATTTCACGGGCACCTAATAGACGAATCGTTAAACGGTCTTGCTCTTTTAAGCGAGTAAATGCATCAAACTGTAGTGGTAATGCGCGCGCATCCATGACGGTAGTTACACCTTGGCTATTGAGCAGCTGCTGCACATCCTCGGCAACGATAACGGCGCTATCGGCATCTAAAACAGGAATAGAGTCAAAAGCACGCATTGCTGGTGCATCTTCCATAATGCCGTTTAAAGTGCCATCAGGGAAACGGCGAATGGTTCCATCTACTGGCGTTGGCGTGTTTTCATCAATTCCGAAAAGTTCTAGTGCACGGCTATTTGCAACTAAAGTATGGCAATCATTGGCAAATAAAATCACAGGACGTTTTGTATCCAAACTATCTAAATCACGGCGCGTAATATCTGTACCAAGCGGTAAAACTTCCTGTCTTAGGAATGCGCGTACTTGCAGCCAATCTGTGTCGCTCGTACGTTTTTGATCTTGATCGATATATTTTTGAATAAATGCCAAAGTATCGGGAACAGTCATACTCGCATAGTTGAGGTTACAGCTTGCACGTTGTAAGCCACCCCAGAAAGGATGAAGATGTGAATCCACAATCCCGGGCATTAACATTTTTCCTTGAAGATTGATCATGTCACTCTTTTCATTTTGAAGCGCAAGGATCTCTTCATTTGAACCGGTGGCTAAGACTTTCCCATCTAGAAAAGCGACCGCTTCAGTAATGCGATGATCCACATCTGCGGTAAAAATAGTCCCATTTGTGTAGATTGTATCTGCAAATATTTGTGCCATGAAATCTCCTTAAATATGAATAAAGTACGGCGCAAAATAAGATCATTCAAAGATGAATGATCAGTTGTTTTTCAAAGCATTGTAAGCTTAATTTCTCTATTTACCTAACTTTGTCAGGAATTTTGTCAGAGACTTATCTCGTATTTATTGACCAGTATATTGTTATAAAAAAGTTATAAGAAGTTACGCTAGTAGCGATTGTAAAATAGCGATCATTCTTTGAGGATCTTCTTCCGGCAATAAATGATCTGCTTTTTGAATACAACCTTCTTTTTGGGAAATTGCCATCATTCCAGCTTCTGAACTGAGTTTAAAAATATCTCGAGAATTCTCGCCATACAAAATGGTTATTGGCGTTTGCTGATGGATATCCATTAAGGCAACCGCGCTAATCGGCTTTGGCTCTACTTGTGTTAAGAGTTTCTGTAAAGACTCGGCATTATCTTGTTTGATCACTTGCAGTTGTTCCGATTGATCAGAGAGTGAATATTGCGTATTTTTGCAAGCGCTAACGAACAGATCTACCGCTAGATCAGGTTTTTGCCGGCGATAAGCTTTGATGATTGGACTCATCATCTTGGTAATATCTTTTGTAAAGCGGGCTTGATTCTCTTCGGTCATCCCATAAGTTGGCACAATTAATTCGTAAAGAATCATAGATTCGAAAAGTTCTGGTGCCATTTGAGCGGCTAATAGAGAAACGTGGCAAGCATAAGACCAAGCCACAATTTTAAATTGTCGATGAGGTAGATCAGATTGTTGATTGAGCGTGCGGCAAAAAGCGATAAGTTCTTTCGCATGTCTTTGGGTATTAAAGAGAACTCCAGCATCATCTGAATCACTTTCTTGAGCAGGTTTTTGACCAAATCCTGATTGTGTTACTGCGAAAGTGTCATAATCTGGAAACGCAGTTAAATAGGGCTGCCATGTTCTAGCATCGCCCAAAATTCCATGAAGAAATAGAAGCGCTGGCAGATGATTGTCAGATTCTTGCGACTCGACTTGTAGATATTCCAAGGTTGGCGCATTTGCTGTTTTTAAGTAGGGAGAAATATCGAGGTGCTTTGGAGAGATATTCACGAATGTCATCCTATATTATATTTATGGGGTATTAGTGATAGATCTTAAAAATAAAAAGCCCTCAATTCTGATGTTCCTAGACTGAGAAATGTCAAAGCATTAATAACTAGGCAGAAATGAGGGGGGTGTTGTAAGTAATAGTAATGAAAATAGAATCTATAAAATAGAATCTATTGTCAATTACAATACAAACTCTGAGAAATCATCTCTCTGTAGTAAATCCACCAATGTTCCCGTTAATTGAGAGAGTTCTTCTGGGGAAGTGACAAAGGGCGGCATGATATAGACCAGTTTATTAAATGGGCGAATCCAGACGCCGCGATCGACAAAATATTGCTGGATACGAGCTTGATTAACAGGGCGTTTTAATTCAACAACGCCGATCGCACCGAGTACACGAACATTTTGGATATGTTCATTGTCTTGCAAGGGCGCGAGTAATTCTGCCTTTAATTGCGCTTCAATACGATTTACATTGGTTTGCCATTGCCCATTATCTAAGAGCGATAGGCTTGCATTTGCTGCCGCGCAAGCTAAAGGATTTCCCATAAAAGTAGGGCCGTGCATAAAGCATTTTGCTTCGCCATTACTGATGGTTTCTGCAACATGGCGCGTGGTTAATACTGCCGATAATGTTAAATATCCGCCGGTTAATGCTTTTCCTAAGCAGAGAATATCCGGTGCAATCTCGGCATGTTCGCATGCTAAGAATTTGCCGGTTCTACCAAAACCAGTGGCAATTTCATCTAAGATCAACAACACGCCGGTTTCATCACATAATTCGCGTAAGACTTTAAGATAGTTGGGATGATAAAAACGCATACCGCCGGCACCTTGCACGATGGGTTCGGCAATGACAGCAAAGAGTTCCTGATGATGTTTTGCAAAAATTTCTCGTAAATTGTCTGCGGCTGAATCATGCCATTCTTCATCAAAACCAAGGGTAAAGGTTTTGGCAAATAGATGATTAGGAAGATAATCACCATAGATGGAATGCATAGAGTTAGCAGGATCACAAACGGCCATTGCACCAAAAGTATCGCCATGATACGCATGTGATAGAGAGAGAACACGATGGCGCTTTTCGCCTTTGGCATGCCAATATTGGAATGCCATTTTAAGTGCTACTTCTACGGCCACGGAGCCTGAATCGGCAAGGAACACACATTCCAGTTCATCTGGTGTGATCTCTACGAGCTTTTGTACGAGATCTACGGCGGGTTGATGCGTAATTCCGCCAAACATCACATGCGACACTTGTTCTAGTTGCGCTTTAATGGCTTCATTCATTACCGGATGATTATAACCATGCAATACCGCCCACCAGGAGGACATACCATCAATGAGTTTTCGTCCATCTTCTAATTCAAGCATCACGCCGTTTGCTGATTTTACAGGATAACAAGGCAATGGTTCGCTCATAGAAGTATAAGGGTGCCAGATATGTTTGGCATCAAAAGCTAAATCGATTTTACGCATGATGATGGGTCTCTTTTCGTTCTTTGATGATATGGCATAGGCTGAAATTAAACCTAGGTTGAATGCGCTCTATGGTACTATAAATTCCTGTTTTTGGTCTGAACAAAGCGATTTTGTTTTAGATTGAAAATAGAATATAACGAGACAAAAAGTAACATCACAACACCATAATAAAAGATAGATGATTGTTATTTCGAGGATAATCTTAAGATTAATCGAAATGAATAAGCAATATTCTAGATCTGCTAGAAGTCTTGAAAGATTTTATGCAGGATTTTGATGAAATCATCGATCAAGAATAGGGAAACGAGTTTATTTATGTGGAACAGAAGAATTCAGATCGCCTTAAATGAGCAGAAGGCTAAAGATCGATATCGTCAGCGTCAAAGATGTGTCACACAAGATTGCACACACTCTATTCGTGTCGATCATCAAGTTTATATGAACTTTTCATCGAATGATTATTTAGGATTAGCGCATCATCCCAAAATGATTGAAGCTGCTGAGTTGGGTGCGAAAAGATTTGGTGTTGGAAGTGGTGGATCACCGCATGTTACAGGATATAGTGAACCTTTAGCCATGTTAGAAGAAAGGCTTGCTAATTGGCTGGGTTATGATGCTGCGATTGTTTATCCTTCAGGTTTTACGGCGAATCAAGCGGCTATTAAATTATTGATTGCGCGTAGTGATGTGATGATTGCCGATCGATTATCACATGCTTCGCTATTAGAAGCAGCGATGTTCTCGCCAGGGCGATTATATCGTTTTAAACATAATGATATTGCTTCATTGGAAAGTTATTTAGAGAAGGGATCTGAGCTATCTGAGGAATCTGGACAATTGGTGATTACTGAAGGAATCTTTAGCATGGATGGCGATCATGCACCTTTAGATCAAATTGCGAAAGTCACTCAAAAAGCAGAAGCATTACTAATGGTGGATGATGCACATGGGATTGGTATTTGCGGTGAGCAAGGCAGAGGATCCTGTGATCATTATGGTATTAAGCCCGATATTTTAGTCGTTACTTTTGGTAAAGCGTTTGGTTGTAGTGGTGCGGCGCTATTGCTTTCTAAAGAATTTGCACAATACTTTGTACAGTTTTCAAAGCCACTTATTTATAGTACGGCGATTCCACCGATGCAAGCTGCGATCCTTCTGCAAGCGATGGAGATCATTCAATCGCAAGAAGGGGATATTCGTCGTCAAACTTTAGCGCGTAATATTGCCTATTTTAGAGCGGAAATGACAAAAGTGTTAACAACGCTTTCACAGAAACCTCAGATGAATAATATGGATGAATCATTATCCAACATTTCTTATCAATTACCTTATCTTTTAGAATCTCACAGTCCGATTCAACCTTTGGTGATTGGTGAAGATCAAGCGGCGCTAGATATTTCTGCAAATCTACGGACAAAGGGGATTTGGGTATCTGCGATTCGTCCACCTACAGTTCCTCCTAAAACGGCACGATTACGTATGACTATCACCGCAGATCACACAGTCGAAATGATTGTTGCATTAGTTGCGGCATTAGAATCTGCCATATTAGAGAATATGGATCAGGCATTGTAGGCAGGAAGCTTCATGGAATTAGATTTGGAAGATTTGAACACTGTAAAAATATCAGAGAATGATATTTTGAAAGAGGCTTTATGTGTGGCGAACCGAGTATCAATGAATATAGAGAATAACAGAGTGCATCAAGTGGATAAGCCGAGCATTAAAGCAGAATTTAGTAAAAATGCGATGCATTATGATTCGGTGGCTGTCGTGCAACGACGTATTGCCGATCGTATTGTGACGATGGCAATTTCATCAATGATGGAAAACCGTCAAGAAGCAATATCAATTTTAGATGCCGGCTGCGGGACAGGATATGTTGCTGCACGTTTAATGCAAATATTAACGAAAGCGATAAATGATAAAACAATAAATGATAAGACTTCATCTGCATATTCTTCACCTACAAATGCATCTATAGAGTTATCTATAGATATGATGAATGATCCTGCCGATATTCATTTAACGGCGCTAGATCTTTCGCCGGCAATGTTAGCGCAAGCAAAAGAGCGTTCGGTCTATCACGTATTTCAGCAAGGGGATATTGAAGCGTTACCATTTTCTGATCAAGCGTTTGATATCACTTTGAGTAGCCTTGCGATTCAATGGTGCCATGATCCTCAACAAGCGATTGCAGAATTAACGCGTGTGACACGATCGAAAGTCATGATATCAACGCTGCTCTCAGGAACATTAAGAGAATTATCTGAAGCCTTTAAAACGATCGATGATGAGCAGCATGTCTTAGATTTCCTTTCTAAAGCGCAATTGGCAGAGCTGATTAAACCTTATCAAGGGCATTTGACGATTTATGAGGAAGTGATGGAGTTTGATTCTTTAAGGTCTTTATTTCAAAGCCTTAAAAATATTGGTGCAACGGCATTGCCGGCACGTCGGAAAGGATTACTCGGTAGAGAGAGTTATCGTAAATTAGAAGATTACTTTCAAAAGCTTGGGCGTTATCAATTAACCTACGTGGTTGCTCTAATAGAGATTTCGTAAAGGGATATCTATTGTTATGAAAAGTAACGATCGACTTTTATAATTAAAAATTTTTATCATCAGATCTCATACATTTTGTATGATGATTTTTGTTTTCATCAATGAGTATTCAACTAGAGGAAAAATGATGTCTTCTCATCTTCATAAATTACCTGCAAAAACATGGTTTATTACCGGCACAGATACAGAAATCGGCAAAACCTATTCAACAACAAGGCTTTTAACGGCACTAAATGCGGCGAATATGCCGGCAAATGGCTATAAACCTGTGGCTTCTGGTGCGGCAATGACGACGTTAGGAATTAAAAATCCGGATGCTTTTGGGCACTTACAGGCATCTTTTGATGATCTTGCGTACGAAGCGATTAATCCCTACTTTTTTGAAGCGGAAGAAGCGCCGCATATTTTGGCTCATCACGAAGAGCGACCCATTGAATTCTCGGTAATGACAGAGGGCTTAAGAGCTCTGGAAGCGAGAAATCGTATTACTTTAGTAGAAGGTGCCGGCGGCTGGTATACGCCGCTTAGTTTCAAGACAAGTTTTAGTGATTGGGTGATTGAAAATCAATTGCCGGTAATTGTGGTGGTTGGTTTAAAATTAGGCGTCATTAATCATGCGCGTTTAACCTTTGATGCGATAGAGAATGCCGGATTAACCATCTCGGGCTGGATTGCGAATCACTTGTCTGATTCTCCGAGCCTGAAGAACTATATTACCGGCATTCAAGCTTTTAGTGATGTGCCTTTAATTGGTGAAATCCCTTATCAAGCGAGCATGAAGGCAGAGTCGGATACTTATTTTGATCTTTCTATTTTTAAGTAACTGTCTCAATTCAAACTGATCTTTGAAAGAGATATGCGGCTTGGGAGAATATAGTGAAATCGGCTTAAAATTATCTGATTAAAGATTCTATTTAAAAGTCGATGCATGGCTGGAGCGAATGGTTGTACTTTTTTAAAAATCTCGAGCCAGCAGTTCTATAAAGGTTCTTTTAAACCAAGATGGCAATATTTTCATACTTTTGTTGATTTCGCGCCGGAAGTTATCACCGTTATTTCAGTAATTCTCCAGATAGGTTTGTTTTTCCTTCTTTAAACTCGTAATGATTCTGTTTTTGAGTATTTGCAGCATTTTCGGTTGGTTCTGGCGCGTTGTTATCGCTTAAAGCTTCATATTTTGCGATATTTTCAATAGCTTTTTTAGAGAGTTTTGGTTGATTTTTCCATTGGATATTTTCTAGTAGTTTTCCAAAGAGCACTTTCTCGGCAATATGACCTTGATATGCCGGAGAAAATATCTCCAAAGTCACTCCCGGTTGGATCTCTTTTAAGTAACTCATACCAGAAGCTTTTTTCGGATCTGTTGAATAGAAATAAATTGGCGCTTGCCAGAGGTCTTTAGGTTGTTTGGGACTATCTTTAGGGGAATTGACCGACTGAATCGCGGTTAAAACATTATTAACGCTATCGGCATGAATTTTTAAATAAGTTTCATTAAAACGATAATCCCCCAAATGTTGCGTAAAGAGGTGATAACCATTTTGTGTATTGGGTCCTGTTTTCAAAAAGAGATCTTCACTAGTTAAAAGCCGCTTAAGCTCTGTTCGATAATTTTCTTGAATCTCCGCTATCCGAAACATTTGCATTAACGTGATATCGTAGCGAGATTCTAGCGTTTTCAAGGGCAATGTAATATCCGTTAAGAGAATATTGCTGCGATCGGGGAGATCTTCAATCGGTGTTACCGATTTAGAATTCGGCGTTATTTGAAGCGTATTCAGAGATTGAAAATGCGCAGTGATATCCTCAAGCGTTAAACTCTCTGTGAGCGCAACGACAATTTTATGAATTGCCGGAAAATAACGTGTATTAATGGCATAAAATCCTGTGGGATCTTTTGCTAATAGGTTTTCTTCATCAACATAATAGTGCATGCTTTCAAGATCAAAAGTCGCAAGATCAATTGCTAGCTTTTGATTGACCGGCACAATAAATAAGTAGGATATCGTATCGATTTGATGCACATCGCTGCTTGGTGCGGCATTGCTGTAGAAAGAGAGAATCTCAATGTTAGGATCTTCAGGATTAATGGTTAAAGATCCAATATCGAAAGCCGCCATTTCAGTATGTTCCGGTGTTCCATATTGCAATCCATTACTTTGAATAGGGGATAGTTTAAGCGTGAGCTGATCGCTAATTTCGTGTTCAATTCCCCAAAAATCCGTCTCTAATGTTTGGGTGATATCAAATGTTGGCAGCGGTTCCGGTGCTATTTGAATAGTCGGTAATTCAGGTTGATTTTGTAATGCGATAATTTCCGGCGCATCATTTTCGACGGGCTTGAGAAAAAACTCAATATGGCAGCTAATTTCTCGGCATAATTGGTAATCATCAGTCTGCACTTGTATTAAGCCATTTTTTTGTGGCGTTAATTGTAATGTGGCAAATTGGCTAAATGCTAAATTTTCTGGTGTAATTACGCCTTGAGATTCCTCACCATTCATCACATAGTGAATTGTGGGAGATTGGATATGGACATAGCTCTGTTGCAATGTTTGCAAAATAGTGGTGTGTAACTGCCGTGTTTGAGGGTTATTGAGGGATTCTGTGAGTGAGGCACTCTGCTTCGGGAATGAGATGACAATATCTTGAGGAATATAGAGAGCTGAGGGAAGATCAACAGGTTCTTCGTTACTACACGCCGTGATCAAAATCGTTAGAAGCGAAAGTAGCGTTGTTTTAGAATGATTCCACCAATAATATTGCATAATTGACCCATTTAGAATGAAGATCTTCGTAGTATAGCGACGATTTTTTTAAACTGCGAGCGTTTCTCAATGTTCAGCGATTAGGCTTTTTAAGCCGATAATAATTTTCATAAAAGAGAGATAAAAGAGAATTCATACTTAGAATAGATCAGCCATTGGTTGTGATTGTATCTTATATAACTCTGTAGGAAACAATGGTTTGGGATTGAAGGGGGCGAACATCTTCTTTGTTATTAATCTGATTGAAAGGGATTTTAAAAAATTTTTTCAAAGAAACGTCCAGCATTGATCGTTAAAACTAACCTTGTTATAACATCCTTCATGTTTCATCTTTTAATTTTGAATCGAGTTGCTTTTACTGAGAAGATATGAGTATTATGAAACTTC
>DXHP01000030.1 GCA_019113305.1 Candidatus Ignatzschineria merdigallinarum
TTGCGAAAAACGCTGGTTATCACATTTACAGCCAACGTTTTAGTTTCATATAAGCAGCAATAAAAAGCTCAACTTTAAAAATAGTTGAGCTTTTTTATATTACTTAAACTTATTACGCCAAGATAAAAAACTATTTATAGGTGTTTTTAAATAAACACCGACAATGATATATACTCTATTCCATACAAACTCTTAAAGGGCTTCAATACACCAATTCATAATCAACTATAATTATCGAACGCAAAATCTATTAATATTTGATGTCAGCCTTATATTTTTTGACAAAAGACAGAATATCAAGGCTTGAAAATAAGTTTGCCCAATCCGGCAGCTTTCCGGTATTTAAATATTCTAAATATGCAGATCTATACAGATAGTAATACTCCCTAAAAATAATATCAATAATGCCATTTAAGGTATTTTTCTCATCTACCGCTAAGTCTTCTTTTTTTTACCTTTGCCGTAGAGGAATTCTGCGATGATTGGTGCTAATGCTTCTGCGCCGCCTGCGGTTAATGCACCTGATAGCAGATCTCCACCGTTTGCCGCTGCCATTGCCGCGCCGGCGATTCCGTGGGCAAGAATGTGTCCTAACCCACCTTCTTTAAGAGCGTTATCACCTGTAGTCAGGCCTTTAATGATTTGCGCTACTGCAGGATTTGCCGCTCCGGCAAGTGAACCTAAGAAGCCTTCGCCGGGACTTGATAAACCGCCGGCAAGCATATCGAGCAGTAAGCCGGCATTTTGCCAGTTCTTCGCTTTTTCGGGATCTTCTTTCTTGTATTTATCAATTTTCTCATTGATGATCTGCTTCATATCTTGACGCGTTCGGTCAAACTGCTGCGTTACTTTAACTTGTAGATCGATCTCCGCTTGGACTTTCTCTTTATCAAAGATATTTGCTTCCTGAGGCAACTTTTTCTTCTGCCCAAGTTTCACTTTCTGATTTACTAGAAGCGAGGGAAGTAATTTAAGTATACTGCTTAGGAATAACTATCTCCCGTTAATGCCCATTAACGGATCGCCCCCATTGGCGGCTGCAACTGCTACGCCTAATAAACCATGTGCGAGCTTACACTACAATCAACAAAAAATTATTTATGATTTAACAATTTTATTACAAAAACTACGTAAAAATCTTGTTCTTTAAACTTTTCTAAATAATCTCTAGCTACTAAAATACTTTCTTGAATATCATTACTATCATAGGACCAACTAGCATAAATAAATTCAAAGCCTCCTTCAGACCCTTTTTTATAAACATCTCCTCCTAAAATCAATAAGTTATTTTTCTTAAAAAGATTAATTGCCTCATCTATTTTAGATATAGGCAAAGCGGCTTCATTTATACCAATATCTAATAAAGTTTTACCACACCTAGCGTATAGTTCTAAAAGGTTATTCATCGACAACTCCTATTTTTTATCGGGAACAAATAATCTATGATTAATCTTACCATCTGGATCTCTAATATATTCAAATACTCCTGTTCTACCTCTATATTCTCCTGGAATTTCCAATTTATAACGAGTGATTCCATCCCCTCCTATAATTTCTGTCATTTTTCCAGCTCCTGAAAAATGATCGACTGATGAGGGAAAACCATGGTAATCACCACTAGCTGCCTGATTTTTAACCTTATCCGTATACCATGAGTTTTTAAAAAAGTTTTCATTATTTATATTATGGGAGCCAATTGTCGCTGTAGATCCTGGCTGTAATTTGCTTAAGTTACCTTTTACAATCGTTCCATCGGACAATGATACTTTTATCAAATCCCCATTCGTCGTGACTATACTTCCTTTTGGTATAATTTGCCCATTTTCTAAAACTATATTTTGAGATAAACGTCCGGTAGAATCCTTCGGTATAGATGCTATATCAGGATAATATGTTGGTGAAACAGGTACAATATCTGTTCCTGTGCTAGGTTTAACACCTAATATTTTTAGAGTATCTGGATCAGCCTTACTCCAAATCCCTTTTGTTTTAATAAATATTTCACCGCCAAATTCAATTACTTTCTCGACAGCCTTGTCTATAGGTTTAAAGGCGACTGCCGGTAAAAAATCTCCAAAATCATTTAATGCATCTAGTGCTAGAGATCCCCAATTTCCATCTTTAATATCTAAGGCATGTTTAAGATTTAAACCAAGAGAGCCTAAGCCTTCATTCACTCCTAAATGTGTCGTTTTCGCTATCTCTTTCTGTAATTCTAGATAATCATTACAAAATGCATCGCCATTACATTGAGCAAATAATCCTTCAAATGTTGCATCTAATTTTTTATACCATTCCTCAACTTCTCGTTCAGAAAGGCCACTTTGCTTAATAGATAAATCATGCCATTTTTCTTTTACAGCATCACACTCAGCTTGAGAGCTACATGTTTGTAATTCTTTAGCAAATTCCTCAACCTGATTCGCACCAATCTGCCACCCTCCAATATTAACACCTGCACCTAAATGATTATTCTCCACCGCATTAGTCGCAACGCTATCGCCGATTATCGCATCAATTGCGCTATCGCCCGTTAATGCACCGGCACCTGTCCCGAGGATACCAATAATGGCGCTTAGGGTATTTTTCTCATCTGCCGTTAAGTCTTCGGGAGTTTTGCCTTTGCCGTAGAGGAACTCAGCGATGATTGGCGCTAACGCTTCTGCGCCACCTGCCGTTAATGCCCCTGATAGAAGATCTCCACCGTTTGCAGCTGCTATTGCCGCACCGGCGATTCCGTGGGCGAGGATATGACCTAAGCCGCCTTTCTCAAGGGTGCCGTCATTGACCATTCCTTTGATCATTTGCGCTACTGCAGAATTTGCAGCTCCGGCAAGTGAACCTAAGAAGCCTTCTCCGGGACTTGATAGACCTCCGGCAAGCATATCGAGCAGTAATCCGGCATTTTGCCAATCTTTGGCTTTATCTGGATCTGTTTTATTATATTCATCAATTTTTTGATTGATGATCTGCTTCATATCCTGACGCGTTCGATCAAACTACTGCGTTACTTTAACTTGTAGATCGATCTCCGTTTGGACTTTCTCTTTATCAAAGATATTCTCAAGCGCACCACTATTGTCAGCAACCGTTTCAGTTGTGAGATCGCTCTCAATCCCTTTCGCTGCTTCTTCGGCAGTTTGTCCTGTGAGCTCTTTCTGTTTTTCGTTATCAGTAACTTTAATGTTACCGGTACCAATGCCTGATTGTGTGATGCTCGATTTAGAATCTTTATCCTTACCGTAACCCACATTTTTATTCACACTATGCGAGCCATCTGGAATCTGTACTGTTTCTGTTTGCGTTGGATTAGTTCCTTTCGGATTGTTTGGCCCATCATTTTGATAGCCATAACCGCCGCTAATCCCAAAACCTTCACCATCATATTCTGATTTATTGACAAGATCATTAGAGGTGATCGTGCCAGTTTCAAAGCTGTTAAG
>DXHP01000031.1 GCA_019113305.1 Candidatus Ignatzschineria merdigallinarum
ATAACCGATGGGCAATTGGCTAATCTTTGCTGATAACCGTTTCCGCAAAATTTCTTCTAATTCAAAAGCGCCGTAATGCGCTTCATCATGTGCTTTAATCTTGAGGGTATAATAGATAATGGAAAGCACCAATAACCCAGCAGTAAGTCCATAAGCGGCACCTGTTTTTTGCTCGGCTAAAGTCCAAATAATCCCCAGCATCATTAGCCAAAGCCCCATTTTCATCGCTTGCGCTGCCATCGCCATTAAGGATGACTTTTTCAATCTGCGACTAATCGGATTACAAATTTCCTGATGTTGTAAACTCATAAAAATCTCTTTTTTTAAATTCTTCAGATCAGCACCAGTTGCTGATATCGCTAAAGATGCTTTGAAAAAAGCAGATCACCTTTCTCTAAAACATCTTTCATAATCATTGCTACAGTTAAAACCTTAAAACTTCATCTCAACCGATACCCCAAATGCACGCGGTCTTTGAGTAATCGCTTCTCGACGTTCGCCAGCAGGAATGAAGATCGGATCTTTCGAGTTGAAGATATTGTCGGCATAGAATGAGATGCGGGTTTCATCAAAATAAGCCGATTTAAAGGTATAACCACCGTAAAGATTGACTTGGGTATATGAATCAATTTTGCCGGCATCTTCATTGACATAAGTTGAATAATACTTATCCGTCCAATGCACATTTGCCCCAAGATCCCACGGACCATTTTGATAATGTGTTCCCACATTTAAGGTCATTTTCGGGGAACGACTTAACTCTTTCCCTTCAACGCCACTATTGGGATAACTTTTAATATCCGTTTTCAGCAGACTAATGCCAGCATTCACTTGCCACTCTGGCGTAATACGGTAATTTGCCGTGACTTCTGCACCATAAGTATTGACCTTATCGGCATTACGAATCGTTACTGAATTTTGACTCAGATAATATGGCAACTGCATATCTGTATATTGGTTATAGAAAAGATTCGTAAAAAGCTCTAAGCGCTGATCATCTGTACGGAAACGATTATATAACTCGTAGCTCCATACTTTTTCAGATTCATATTCATAGGCCACAAAAGGATTATCAAATGTCACACCGGCACCGCCAGGATTATAACCGCGGCTGACCTTAAATCCTGTTGTGAGATTGTCACTGAAATGATACGCCACATCGGCTTTTGGCAAGAAAACATTTTCGCTCTTATCCACATTCATTCGCACAATCGCCGCAGCGCCACCATGACGCTTATGTGTCTCTTTCTCAAAGCGTCCGCCTAATGTGAGATCCCATTTTTCAGTAGGTGAATAAGTCACTTCCCCAAAAATAGCTTTTGTTTTCGTACGATCATCAAAATAATTATGCTGTCTCATTAACTTCACATACTCATCTTGCTTGCCTGTGAAATAAAATAACCCTACCATTCCTCGCAATTGATAATCAAAGGCATTAAAACGAAGAATCGGTTCAATCTGCCACTCGTGACCTTTCACATTGGCAGGAATACCATTCACATGCAGCGCCCCTTCCCGATCATTACGATATTTGGTATAGATCACTTTATTTTCAAAGCTCAACTGATCACTTAAATCCCATTCCACATCCCAAATCGCCGATGTGGTTTTGGTCTTAAATATTGGACGCTCAGGCGTATATCTTGCCGCCGCAGGATCAGATAATGCTTCATTTTGCGGCGTTTTAGCATCAACATGATTAATCGTTAATCGTGTTAAAAAATCTGGCATATTCGCCGGCATATAGAGTAGTTTTGCCCGCGCAGTCGTGGTTTCAATCTCACGAGGATTTCCCACCGGCTCATAATGCATCAGCTTCACATAACTTTCACGTGTTTGGCGATCGACACTTATACGAAATGCTAATTCATCTTTAATAATCGGTCCTGAAATCATGAGCGCACCTTGTCGGCTCTTTTGATTCCCAAGTAATAACTTCGCTCCGCCTTCCCACTCAAAACTTGGATCTTTTGAAGTCATAACAATTGTACCGGCAATCGCATTACGACCTTGCGACAAACTTTGAGGCCCTTTAAAGACCTCCATCTGCTCCATATCCCACAGCGATTGTGTTCCAAAGGCGAACTCATTGTAAGTTGCCGAACGACCATCAGTTAACAGATTAATTCTCGGACGAGAACCTGCCAAAAATGCGACAGCGCCTTGTGCAGGACCGGAACCATCAACACCACGAATCGCCGGTAAATCATTGCCACCACCAAGATCAACGACACCAACGACCTCTTTTAAGAGATTTTTCATTGATTGAGTATTGGCATCCGCTTGCATTGCGCGACTGTCAAAAATCTCCGCACTTGCCGTTGTTTCGAAATGAGAACGTCCCAATTTCTCTCCCACAATAATCACCGGCGTTAACTCTTTAGGTTGATTTTTAGAAGGGCTTACCGCTTGTTCTTCCATCGCCAAATTCGCAAGCTCATCCGCTGAAACAGCAAAAGGTAATGATAGTGCGCTCACAACCGCTAAAGAGAGCATAGTTTTACGAGAGGAAAGAGAAGGCATCATCTGCCAAGAAGTCATCATGAAACAGTTCCTTGAATAACAGGTTTACAAAATATGTTTTAAATTACAGTTTTTGTAATATAATTCAAGGAGAGACACAATGCAAATCATTCCCATTAAATAGAGATACTCATTCCAACATTAAGAGAATCATTTTCTTTTCGCAAAGCGGGAAATTTCGGCTACCATAGAGCCACAATCAACATTGGAAGTTATTATGGAATCCATGAATAAAACTGAGCAGAGAATATTACAAGTTAGCGAGAATCTCTTTAGCCAACGTGGATGGCAACGAGTTTCCATTAGTGAAATATGCGATGATGCTAAAATCAGTCGTGTCACCTTTTATCGTTACTTTAAAAATAAAAACGCGCTACTCAAACACATTTTCTTACAAAAACAACAGCGTGTTACCGATCATTATTCTCAATTATTAGATGATGCTAAAAATATTGAAGAAGTACTAAAAGGCATATTCTCTTATCAAGAAAATGCACTTAACCAATTCTTTACGCCCAATATTTTAAAAGATTTTGATCAAAATCAGGATCCAGAACTCATTGAGTTCTTTCAGATGCAACACGATCATAAATATCATTTTTTAGACCAATTTTTTGCCACACTGCAAGCAAGAAAGATCATTGATGCAGATTACCCAACGATCTTAATTCATCAATATCTAAAAGTAATGGATGAATTGATGTTCCGGGAGCAGATTCAAGAGAATTATAAAGAACAAAAAAGCACCTTACGTAAAGATATTCTTAAACTCATCATGTTCGGTTTATCAGGTCCTAAAAAATAAACTGATCACAACAATCAATGCGAAAGATCCTGTTTAAAATTTAGACGTAACCCCTCATTAAAAGTAGATTGGTTTCTGAAAAAAGCGACTTGAACACATTTTATTAATCAGGTGTCAGCAATCATATAAATCTTCTTCAATTGATATCCGATCCGGAATATCACGCGACAAAAAAGGCTTCCAATCGGAAGCCTTTTCATTAATTACATTAATCCCATTTCATCGCGCTCATCACTCTGATGATGTCATATTTTATAATCATTTCGGTTTAAAATAGCGGCGATAACTGCTGGCGTGAGATGTATAAAAGCTTACAAGGATTCTCTTCAGCGATGTATCACCTTTTTAAACCAATTTCACTATATCTTACTGATCTTAATATTCTCTAAAACAGAGAAAAAACGCTTTATAATCATCTCAGCAATATCAATGCTATTTCCTAAATTCCCATGGGAAATAACATGGGAATAAAGATCACGGCAATCGCCATAACAATCAATACAAACGGTACCCCGATCTTCACAAAGTCTCCGAAACTATATTTACCTGGTGCAACGACCAGCGTATTCACTGGTGAAGAGACCGGTGTCATAAAGGCTGCCGATGCTGCAATTGCCACTGCCATCGCAAATGGATAGGGAGAAACGCCGAGCACTGATGCCGTTTGAATCGCAATTGGCGCTAACAAAACCGCCGTTGCCGTATTAGAGATAAAGAGCCCGATGATTGCTGTAAACCCAAAGATCATTGCCAAAACAACCCGCGGACTTGCACCGCCACTGAGTTCTAGTAAATATTTTACAGCTAAATCAACACCGCCGGTATTTTGCAGAGCAACTGCAAACGGGAACATCCCCACGATCAAAATAATGCTTTGCCAATGGATCGACTTATAAGCACTATCCATCGTTATACAACCGAAAGCTCCCATTAATAATGCACCAAAAATCGCCACTAAAACTGTGGGGAAAATTCCTGAAATCATTAATCCTACCGTCACTAATAGCGCAATAATCGCATAAGGTGCGCGCTCCATTGCCGGTGCAACTTCATCAACTTCTGCGGGAATCGTTAAGACAACGAAATCATTCGTCATTGTCTGTAAATGACGAATCGCGCGCCACATTCCAAATACTAATAGCGTATCCCCGCGCTTTAATTTTTCATTAAGAAGTTCACTCTCTAAAACTTCACCTTGGCGCTTAATTCCCATAACATTCAACCCATAACGGGAACGGAATGCATTTTCGAGAACGGTTTTATCGATCAATTTAGAATCTGGGTGAATAGCAACTTCAACCATGCCAATTTCACGAGAATGTTCATTAAAGTAACTACTCATTAAAGGTAACGACACAAGATTAAACTTCTGCATGAAAAGTTCAACTTTTTCAGGATAGAAAAAGTCAAATAACAGGACATCATTTTCTTGAATAACACGGTCAGGAACTGCATCTAGCACCACGTTTTTCAGGCGATTTAAACGACGTTCAACCACAATAATATTCGCCCCATGTCCGCCACGCAGATTCATCTCTGATAAACGTTTACCAATAAGTGGTGAGCCTTTCCCCACTTGTGCACGATAATTACGACCTTTAAGCTGATATTCAGTCGCTAAATCATCAAAGTTGATTCGTGCTCTTCCAGAACCGCTGCCATCTTCTGATTTCTTACCTAAAAAACGGCGAGCAAAGAGCATATAGAACATTCCCACAAAAAGAATGATCAAACCAATAGGCGTAAATGAGAAGAACTCAAAGGCGTTATGCCCTGCAAGCTGTAACTGACTGGAAACCACTAAGTTTGGCGCAGTTGCCACAAGTGTTAACATTCCACTAATTAAGCCTGCAAAACTCAGCGGCATCATCAATCGGCGGACATCTGCCTTCATCTTGGTTGCGACACTAATAATAATCGGGATAAAAATCGCCACAATTCCTGTCGAACTCATCACCGATCCCAGCAGTGCTACCGACAACATTAATAGCACGATTAAGCGCGTTTCACTATTTTTAGATTGCTTGACGAGCCAATCCCCCACCCTAAATGCAACGCCGGTTCGTACCAAGCCATCACCGATAATAAAGAAGACGGCAACAATAATCACACTGCTATCGCTAAACCCAGCTAATGCCTGATCTAACGTCACACTGCCGGTTAATGGCAACGCTAACAGCGCACAAACAGCCACAACATCCATTCGTGGCTTATTCATCATAAAGGCGATTACCGCCGCAAACAACAGGACTAAAACAATTATAAGTTCTTGCGTCATATCTGCTAATTCTTCATCAGTTTTTCATCAAAATAAGAAAATAAGGTTTATAGGTAACAAAATTCCAGCAGTGAAGATGATTCACATGCTGGAATTATTCATAGTTTATGAGATATTCTCGTCAACACATTGACCAATATCTAATATTGTCATTAAAATCTTTCGAAATCCCCACATTATCGGATATTTCATCAGTTTTTATCTCGGTTATTAAATCATTTATTTAATCAATTTACTAATTGTTTTAAATTGAGGATGCTCTGCACTCTCTAACATTTCAAATAAGCACATCTCGGTACTCGTTAAGGTTGCCCCTAATTGAATCATTTTATTTAAACCGAGCTCAGTATTTGCTTCAACACGAGAAGAGACAGCATCTGACACCACTTCGACATCATAATCTTCATTCAGTAGATCTCTCACTGTTTGGTAAACGCAAACATGCGTTTCAATCCCTGCCACTAAAAAGTGCGCATGATCGTATTTCGCTAACACTTTTTGAAACTCTGGGTGTGGCACACCACTAAATGTCATCTTCTCAATCGGCGATAAACCTTTATCCGCTAATAACGTTTTAAGCGGCTCAACTGTTGTTCCTAAGCCTTTAGGATATTGTTCCAACCACACAATGGGAATATCTAACGCTAACGCGCCTTGTACTAACACTTCTAAATTTTTTAAAAGCGCGTCTTTCTTATCCATCACTGGCAATAATCGCTCTTGGACATCTACGAGCACTAATACAGTATGATCAGGTCTTAACATGATATTTATCTCCTTTACGATGATGATCAATGATCGCTTTTTGTCTCATTTCTTCCCTTACGTCGAAGCATTGCACCATTGAATCATCTGTTTTTCATTCGATAGTTGATGCTTTTAATCCTTAAAAACAATCTTCACCATCATGACTAAAATAGGGAGTAAAAGCACGTTTTATCAAGACAATTGCTATAAAATATTTTAATGAAATGATTGTTAATCATTCCATCATCTTATCTATTGAGATCAATGTTATCTTAAAGCCACGACTTAAAATCCATTTTTTTATACAAAAATATCACCATCAATCGATAGTGATATTGTGACATTACAAGCAAACTCGACGTTACTCTGACTCGTGAGATTCTTGATGTTTTGAGCTATATTTGCCTTTGGTCATCTCAACTTCTTTATGATAATGAGATTGTAAACCCTCTTCCGGAATATAGTACGAGACTTCGCCAACCTCTTCCGTTTTATCTTCATGAAGTAAAATAAATGGCATAGAAACCATATAAATCAAACCCGCAATTAATGCTGCGTAAAGTAAATAGATCAATCGATGCATTTATAACCCTTATCCAATAATTTCTAGAACTGCTTGTATTATCGTAAAAACTTCTGCCGTTGATTATACGACAAAAATGGGATTTTTGTTAGCGTAGCAAGATGCATATTCCCCTCATGATCATTGAAGAAAGGCTGTCAGGATTAGTGATACGAATATTAATTAAATTTATCAAAACCTACAACCGTGCTCCGTAAGCAAAAATGAATCCTCAAAAATCTCAGATTGAGTTTATAGATCGCTTCTTTTTACATCAATCTAAGCAAAACATTGACAATTACTAACGCACGATTGATAAGCCGCAGATCAACTTTAAAAAAGGTTTTAGCACGGCATTTAACACCATAATTTAAAATTAATTTCACTATAAAAATTCCGAGATAAAATCCTTTCGCGCATCAAAAAAGCTATCTGAGAACTCTCAAATAGCTTTTATCATTAATAATCTAATTAATACTTTTAATCGCTCACGATTGCATCAATTAGACTTTTGTTACCGCGCTTGTTGCCTCTTTCATCGATGCAATAAATGCTCCCAATTTTGTGAGCAACTCAGTTTCATTATCTAAATTTTCTCGAATAATTTGCGTCACAGCAGAACCACTAATCACTCCTGAAACACCACAATCTAAATAATGCTTCGCTTGTGCCGGCGTTGAAATCCCAAATCCTTGCACAATTGGTGGTGCGCCTACCGCTTTCAATTTTTCGATATTTTCATTTAATGAATCATTCCCCAGTTTCTGCTCAACGCCCGTTACACCGGCACGAGATACCAAATAGGTATAACCTTCACCCTCTTTTGCAATGCCGGAAAAGGTCTCTTCCGTTGCATCTGGTGGGCAGATAAAGATTGGCGCGATCTTATTGGCTTTTGCCGCTTTTTGAAATTCTGCAGATTCACGAAGCGGAACATCGGCAACTAATACAGAATCCACACCTACTTCAGCACATTTTTGATAAAAATGCTCAATGCCGGCAGCGTGAATTAAGTTTGCATACATGAGCAATCCGATCGGCACTTCTGGATAAAGATCACGGATTTCACCCAATAATTCAAAAGAACGCTTAACGCTCATGCCATTACCAATCGCACGTAATACCGCACCTTGGATCTCTGGCCCATCCGCTAAAGGATCTGAAAATGGAATACTCACTTCTAGCGCATCTGCGCCAGATTCAATCAGCGTGATTAAAATCTGCTTCGAAATTTCATAAGTAGGATCGCCGAGAACGACAAATGGGACAAATGCACCTTCATTTTGAGCTGATAAACGATTAAACAGTTGTTGATAACGACTCATTATGCGTTCTCCTTTAAAATTTTATGCACTGAGAAAATATCTTTATCACCACGACCAGACAGGTTTACCACTAATAACTGCTCTTTCTCAGGATTCTCCGCAATCATCTTTAACGCATAAGCCAGCGCATGTGAGGATTCTAATGCCGGCAAAATTCCCTCTTTCTTCGCTAACTGCTGGAATGCATCAAGTGCTTCCTTATCTGTCACAGAGACATAATCCGCACGACCAATATTATTCAAATGCACATGTTGTGGCCCAACAGAAGGGAAATCTAATCCGGCAGATACCGAATAAGAACCTTTAATCTGCCCTTCTTCTGTCTGCATCAAATGCGACTTCATGCCAAAATAAATCCCCGGCGTACCATGTTTCAATGATGCGCCGTGTTCGCCGGTATGAATCCCTTTACCACCAGGCTCTACACCAATTAAACGGACATTCTCTTCGGGAATAAAATCGGTAAACATTCCAATAGCGTTTGATCCGCCGCCAATACAAGCGAGAACCGCATCTGGTAAGCGTCCTTCACGCTTGAGGATTTCAGCCTTCGTTTCTTCCCCTATCATTTTCTGGAATTCACGAACAATCGTCGGGAATGGATGTGGACCTGCCGCCGTTCCTAACAAGTAATGCGTCGTTTTATAACTTGCAGACCAATCACGAAGTGCTTCATTACACGCGTCTTTCAAGGTACCTGAGCCACTTTCAACAGGAATAATTGTCGCGCCCATCAGCTCCATACGGAAAACGTTCGGTGCTTGACGCTCAATATCTTTTGCGCCCATATAAATGCGGCATTTCATATTGAGCAATGCACACGCTAATGCCGTTGCAACACCATGTTGTCCCGCACCTGTTTCCGCAATAATCTCGGTTTTTCCCATTCTTTTCGCAAGAAGCGCTTGTCCTAACACTTGATTCGTTTTATGTGCGCCGCCATGCAAAAGATCTTCCCGCTTTAGATATAACTTCGTTTTGGTACCAGCAGTAAGATTTTTACAAAGTGTTAATGCGGTTGGTCTACCGGCATAATTCTTTAAAAGATCCATAAACTCTGCTTGGAACTCGGGATCATTCTGCGCTTTGATAAACTCATCTTCAAGCTGATCAAGCGCCGGAATCAAAAGCTCCGGCACATATTGCCCACCAAACTCACCAAAATAGGGATCTAACTGTCTCATGATTTCCTTCTTTTTCTTAAAAAACTGTTTTAATTAATCTATTCTTTAATTTTTTCTTAAATTTGTTTGCAAGATTCTTCCACTTGCATGATGCCGGAGAGAACTTTACTCTTGCTTCTCTGAGCTGAAGCGCCGGCATTTGATTTCTTTCTTTGTTGCTACGTTCTTTTCATTTATTCGCAAGATTCTTACTCTTGCATGATGCCGGAGAGAACTACTCTCTTGCTTCTCTCAGCCGAAGCGCCGGCATTTAATTTCACTCATTCTTTGTTACGGTAACGTCAATAATTCTGCGCTATCTGCTGGCGCGGAATTTTGAGAAATATGCAAGCGTTCGCTCCAGCCACGCATCTGCCTATAAAATCTCATCATCCTTTAAATCAAACCTCTGAAACCTGCTTATAGCTGACAATCTGCTGAAAAATGGTCTTGAGCTTTACAGGATCTTTTTTGCCAGGAGCAATCTCAACGCCAGAGTTAATATCTACACCTAAAGGCTGAAAACTCAAAGCTTCTATAATATTCTCACTAGAAATCCCACCGGCTAAAAAAAGATT
Organism: Candidatus Ignatzschineria merdigallinarum; assembly: GCA_019113305.1. Classification (GTDB taxonomy): domain Bacteria; phylum Pseudomonadota; class Gammaproteobacteria; order Cardiobacteriales; family Wohlfahrtiimonadaceae; genus Ignatzschineria; species Ignatzschineria merdigallinarum. The sequence goes on from DXHP01000031.1 coordinate 9,982, forward strand.
CGAGAGATCTAAACCTTGCAGTAATGACCAATCAAAAGGCTCTCCGCTGCCACCTTTTTTCCCATCTAAGAGATAATAATCCACATCTTGATAATCCATTGCCGGCAAATTCTCCGCACCATTTTGAATATTCACCGCTTTAATAATTTTCACATCTGCCGGCAATTTTTGACGAAGTTCACTAATAAATTGCTGCGGCTCATGACCATGTAATTGAATCGCATGTAATCCCACTTCTTTCGTAATATAAACGATCGAATCAATATCATCATTTTGAAATACGCCGATAAACTTTAGAGGAACTTCTGCGGCAATCAACTTTGCTTCTTTATAAGTAATGCCGCGCGGACTTGAAAGAATAAAGATAAATCCGCCATACATTGCGCCGGCATCTAATGCTGCTTTCGCATCTTCAGTAGATGTTAACCCACAAACTTTATGTCCGCCGGTTAAGAGTTCTTGCAGTGCACGATCAAGATCCTCACTTCCCATTAAATGGCTACCGATAAGAAAACCATCAGCAAAATGAGAAATCCGACGAATATCACCATAACTGCGAATCCCGGATTCGCTAATCACAATTTGATCTTTCGGCATTAATGCTCGTAAACGCGCCGTTTTATCAAGATCAATAGAGAGATCACGAAGATCTCGGTTATTTACGCCAATCACTTTCGCACGAAGCTTTAAGGCTCTCGCCACTTCTGCCTCATCATTCACTTCAGTTAAAACACCCATTCCTAACTCATGCGCAATATTCGCCAAATAACGATACTCATCATCACGTAGCACCGAGAGCATTAATAAAACTGCATTTGCACCATGAAAACGCGCTAAATAGATCTGATAAGCATCAACGATAAAGTCTTTACAGAGAATCGGCGCTGATGTGAGGGTTTTCGCGATAGTAATATTCTTAAAATCACCGCCAAAATGACGGCTTTCCGTTAACACTGAAATCGCTGTTGCATAAGCGCTATAAGCCGTGACGATTTTCTCTAAATCGAAATCTTCCCGAATTAATCCTTTGGACGGTGAAGAGCGCTTACATTCTAAAATATAACTTGGAAGATTTTTTGCCTTGCGCGCTTCAATAGCTTGATAAAAATCACGATCACTCTTAGTTAACGAATTTTTAAAAGTGCTTAATGGCTGTGCTTGTGCCATTACTGCAATATCTTCACGTCGAAGTTTGACGATCTTATCTAATACTGTTCCGCTCATTGCTCTCTTCCTATCTATTGAACTTTTATATTGTTTCTATCTTTGAATCTGTTCTTAATGTTTTTTTAAGCTTTAGTTTAAATAACGTTTGATTGAATCATTAAGCAAACTTTTCTGCTGCTAATATCTCGCCATCTACATTAAATTGATTGCCGGTAATTTTCTCTAATAATGAGAGCGCTCGACCTTCGGAAATTGCCGATAATGCCGTTTGTGCATTTTCTTGAAGATTATTAAAACCAAAGAGTTTAAGGAGCATCGCCACATTAATCGCAACCGCATGACGATGCGCTTCCGGCGCTTGACCATGAAGCATCGTTAATAATGTTTGACGATTTTCCGCAGCATCTCCGCCACGAATGGCTTCTAAAGGATGCTCATTCAAGCCAAAGTCCGAAGGTTTTACATAATACGTTGAAACAATACCTTCTTTTAACTCAGACACTTTTGTCGGCGCATGTAATGCCACTTCATCCATGCCACCACCATGAACCACCAATACGTGCTCATAGCCTAATAGCTTTGCAGTTTCTGCTAAAAGCTCCGTTAAGTTCGCATCATAAACCCCCATCAATGCACGTTTTGGTCGTGCTGGATTAGTTAATGGTCCTAAAAGATTGAAGATCGTACGAGTTTTAAGCTCTCCACGCGTTTTTGCCGCATGTTTAAAACCACCATGATAATGCTGTGCAAAGAGAAAGGTAATATTATCCTGATCCAATGAATGACGCGCTTCGCTCGGCGTTTTAAGAAGATTGACACCTAATGCTTGAAGAAGATCAGATGAGCCTGTTAGGCTGGAAACAGAGCGATTACCATGCTTTGCAACCGGAACACCGCAACTTGCGGCAATTAATGCGCTTGCTGTGGAGATATTCACGGTATTTAAACCATCACCGCCGGTTCCAACGATATCTGCAAATGGATAGTTCGGAGTTTCAAACGCTTTCGCTTCACTAATAAATGCTTCAGCTGCACCGGCAACTTCTGCCGCCGTTTCTCCACGTAACTTCATGGATACTAATGCCGCACTTAAAAGCGACTCACTCACTTCTCCGCGCGCAATGGATGTAAATAAGGTTTTGCTCTCACCTTGTGTTAATGCTTCACCACGATAAAGTTTTTGGAAAATCTCTTTCATTACATCGTTCATCATTTTTGGCTCCAATCTCGTCATCAATTTCAATCTATTTTTAAATTTGGTCTAGCTATGAGGTTTGGATGCGGGTTTTGATTATTAAGTTTCTTTAGGACATAAAAAAAACCCGCATCATTTTGCGGGTTTTTGGATATTTTGTACCTAGATCATACTACTTTATAACCATGCACACTTATACCTCCCGCTCCTGCGAGATGTGCCACCAATAGTTATAAAAGTTAACAGTTTGCATCTAAAGTTTTCCTATTTGTTTAAAGTGAGAGCTTTCAGATAAAAGCATTTCAATTTTTACTACCCTTAAAGTTATAGATCGCTTTGCCGAAAGTGTCAACTCATTTTCAATAATTTTTAGAAAGCATTACTTCAAACCGATCGTTAGCGATTTAGTTTTAGCTTAAAAATCAAAATATTAAATCAAGATAGAGCCTCATAGAGAAAACATATTAATAAGGCTTCTCAGGAAATCTCGGCATTGCACGCTTATGATGCGAGCGATCATGCCAATAACTAATACGCGCAAGCTCTGCTTCCGTCACCGCTTCTCCTCGTAAATGACGATTGAGCGCTGCATAAGTCACTCCCATTTCATCTTCATCCGTTTGCGCTTCCCATAATCCAGCAGAAGGCTTTTTATCAATAATTTGTTGCGGCACGCCAAGCATTTTCGCCAATGCAAATACTTCATCTTTATCGAGATGAATCAGCGGTGCAATATCCACCCCACCATCCCCAAACTTCGTAAAATACCCCGTATGCCATTCCACAGCATTATCCGTTCCAACCACAACACCATTACGTGTTTGCGCAACGGTATAAAGCGTTGTCATTCGCAATCTCGCGCTATTATTCCCGAAAATCACCCGATCTTTCATCGTATCGCCAGTATGATTATAAGCTTCGCCAATCGCCGCCATTAATGTGTCATGCGTTTGTGTTAAGTCGACGACATGATACGGCAATCCTGCAGCTTCCATCACGAGTTTTGCATCATTTAAATCATTCGGATGACTGTGTGACGGCATCATAATTCCAATCGCACGTGCTTTGAATTTCCTTGCTAATAAAAATGCGATGACTGCAGAATCAACTCCCCCACTTACCCCAAAAATAAAGTTATCAGCCTGACGATATTGGAGCTCTGTTTCTAACCAGATTTCTAATGTTGTAATGTATTGTTCTAACGCTTTTAAACGTTCTTGTGGAAAATTCAAATAAGCATTATTCATTTTTTTAACATCCTTTTGGGCTCGATTATGGGTAGTCATTCATCATCATTTCCATCAGAGATGGCTCATCATGATTGCTGATAGATCATCGAAACAGTTATAAAATTTTTGGCTGATCAGTTAAAAAGCCATGACCTAAAATTTCTAACGTTTTAACATTCAACTTAAATAAAAAGCGTAACAATCAAATTATTACGCTTTTATACACAATTCTTAATCTTTAAAACAGACTATAATTTTACTTCATTATCGTCATAAAGCACACATTCTAAACGCGGGTTCGGGCGATATTTACGACCAGCTTTCGCTTGTTTCTCACCGTCTAACAAGACATTATCTCCCGTAAAGTTAATATTCACTTTTAAAAGACTAGAACCCACGCCATAAATATCAACTGGCGTATTTTGTTTTTCAAAGTCGGCAATTTTTTCCGCATTAAAACCACCGCTAACAACAATCTTCACGTTATTAAAACCTTCACTATCTAATGCTTCACGTAGTGCGAAAATGAGCGTTGGATTGGAACCTCTCGGATCAAAAGTCCCTAATTTATCTTGATTGCGCATGAAATATTGATCAACCATCGTATTCGATGTATCAACACGAACAGCCGATAGTTTTCCTTCAAAATGACGTGCCACTCGAAGAGATTCTTCAATCACATCATTATTATAATCCACCAAAACCATTAACTTATCATTAGGGAAAACCTGATAATAAGCTTTCGCAGCTTCCAACGTATCGCCATTAAAAAGCTGTACTAAAGCATGCGGCATGGTGCCTAAACCTTCAATTCCCCACCATTCATTCATTGCATGAGTCGCTTGCGCTGTAGAACCTCCAATAAACGCCGCATAACCATCACCTGCTTGTTGACTAAAATGATCATCTCGATCGCCCATAAAGATAATCTCTTTATCGCCGGCAGCTTCAACCACTTCTAGAACATGGGTTGCCACAGAAGTTCGACGCGCCAATGTGCCATCAATAATTCCTTCTAAGTAGCCAAAATCTTGGTAGTTTCCAGTAATCGTTAATACTGTTTCAAAAGCATCAATACGATCACCATCATTCAACGCCCAAATCTCTAATTTTTCAGGGTTTTGTGCAAAAGTGTGGAGAAGTGAAATTGCTTCATCAATTCCGCAAAGTACCGCCCCATTTTTACGTTGAAAGAATTGCATTGTCACAATGCGCTCAGGCGCACACTTCTTTGCAATCTCTGCCGTTTTCAAAAAGTAGACTGCGGAGAACCAGCCCTGCCCAATACGCTCATCAAATTTGAACGTCTTGTTGGTTAATCGTTTGATCTTACCGCGATGTTTTAACTCATATTCTTTAATATCACTAGTAATGTTCGCTGTCATTATACGGTTCTCTTATCCCCTCAATTGGGTCTAAACAGGTTAAATATGTTTGAAGAGAGTACTATAGCAAGTATTCTGCTACGATTTCAATGATTCTTCCTTATTTGCACGAATCTACAGGGATTTGATCAATTCTTTAGAGCCGATTTTCAATGCTTAACTATCTTTCATTAGCTTCTAAAAAAATACTAATCTTTAAATACGGCATTTCTAATATCGCTTCTCTAATCATTTTCGCTAAAACAGCAAAAAGCCCAAGCTCATAAGAACTTAGGCTTTCTATTCTGGCTCCTCGACCTGGGCTCGAACCAGGGACCCCTTGATTAACAGTCAAGTGCTACTACCAACTGAGCTATCGAGGAATAGAGAAACAATTCTATCTGATTTTTTGAATAACGCAAGTCTATCACAGCACAATCTTCATCCAATCCTATTTACCTCGCAGGAATAGCGTCGTTGTTATTTTCAATAATATCAATAGCTCCTCTGCTAGCACACGATTGATCAAAATATACCAATATTCTTCTCAATCAGGCATTCACTTTAAAAACTTTATCAAGAGAAAACGTTCGCTCGGAAGTTCAAAACCAATGCCATAATAATTCAATAATTACAAACAAAAACCCTTCCATTAATCCAATAAAAAAGCCTAAGTTCATATGAACTTAGGCTTTCTATTCTGGCTCCTCGACCTGGGCTCGAACCAGGGACCCCTTGATTAACAGTCAAGTGCTACTACCAACTGAGCTATCGAGGAATAGAGAAACAATT
>DXHP01000005.1 GCA_019113305.1 Candidatus Ignatzschineria merdigallinarum
TCTATTAGTCGTGTGGCAAAAGTGGATTTAGAGATTCGAGAGGATTATCAAAATCCTGTGATTAATATCGAAAACTTGCCGGAAGTAGATCCATGGTCGGAAGCATATGGTTATTTAGAAAAATTTAATACGCTAAAGGCAGAAGCGGTTGCCGCTGCGGAAAATGAGAGACGCTTGATTGATGAGATTATTACGTTAAAAGCCACAATTCGAGATCGATCTATTCATAAATTCTCTATTCGAAATAGGAGTTTTCGCATTAGTAGTTCAGAGGTAAATCGTTTATCTACTTTAGAGAAAGCATTACAACACGCAAGAGAAGATAAAGAGCGTTGTTCTCAAGCGGCACAAAATGCGCGAATTGAATTCAAAGAGTGCTGTGATCGTAAACAGGAAGTGGCGGAATGAGTATAGAGATCTAGCGCTTTAAATCCTTAAATAATAAAAAACCGATATTGAACGTGTTCAGTATCGGTTTTTTATCGTTCTTACTCATAGATCGCAATGATCTTTCATCATTTTTTTAAGAGAATACCTTAAATTTCACTGGCTAAAATTTCGCGAATAAACTTAATGGATTCAGTTGCGATAAGATCGGCATCATTATCGAGTGTCGCAACATGATAACTTTCATGCAGTGGGATGAGTGTTTTATCATGGCTCGAAATGTCTTGGTAGATGGTTTGAGAGTTTTCCGGAGGAACAACATGATCGACAGTAGATGAGAAGATTAATGCCGGACATTGGATTTTTGATAAGTCTTGGCGCACGATCGCCATTAAGTCGAGCAGCTCTTTCATCGATTTTACTGGCGTTTTAGCATAAGCCAATTCTGTGACATTTGGCTTTTTAATATCAGAACCAATACCATCAATAAACTCAATATTGACGATCCGTTGCGTTTGATAAAATTCTTTGAATGCCGGCATATCAATAGCGGCATTGATTGGTATAATCCCCAGAATATCTTCATAGTTTTCGGCAAGATAGAGCGTCAAAGCTCCGCCCATAGAAAGACCTGTAATAAATATTTTATCCGCATGTAATCGTAGCTCATCAAGGGCTTCTTCCACATCTTGTAACCAATCTTTGAATTCAGCGTTACGCATCTCTTCAGGAGAAATACCATGACCAGTTAATCTGGGTCCTAGAACGGTAAATCCCGCATCTGCAAACGCTTTCCCTAATGAGCGCATGCTCTGTGTTGTGCCGGTAAAACCATGGATTGCGAGAATACCAATTTGATTTCCTTCATAAAAGAAATCTTCTGCGCCGGGGATAATTTTGCTCATGCGGGACTCCTTAACTAGTCAAATAATGGTGTGATGGTTTTTATTCACTATATCGGCTTTACGAGGCTTTGAGTAGGGTCATTGGTCAATTTTCTGCGCAAGGTGTAATAGCAAGAAAAACGCCCTTCAAAATGAGGGCGTTAAATAATATTGTGAGATGAGTTTTAAATGGTTGAATACAAAGTACTGTTAAAAGTTGATCAGAGGAGAATGTTTTCCTCTTGATATCAATCTTATACCTGCAATTGCAGTCGCTATTTGTAAACTGAAATGACTCTGTTTTTGATAGCCATACTTCTCATTGATATTGAAGCTTCATACTAATATTCAGTTAAGGACATGAACTATTGCATATGATAGTTCGATGAACATTACAGTTTATTAGGATCTTCAATATTATTTTGTAAACACATTGCGGTTAAAGTGTTTCTTAAAAGACAGGCGATCGTCATAGGACCTACGCCGCCGGGAACAGGAGTGATATACGCTGCATTTTTAACGGCTTCATCAAAGTCCACATCACCTACTAAACGTGTTTTGCCATCTTCTTCGATACGATTGATACCCACATCAATAACAGCCGCTCCTTTTTTGATCCAGTCGCCTTTCACAAGTTTTGGCACGCCGACGGCTGCAACTACGATATCTGCTTCACGGCAAAGACTTGCGACATCTTTTGTGCGAGAGTGCGCAATCGTTACCGTACAGTTTTGTGAAAGAAGAAGTTGCATCATAGGTTTACCAACAATATTGGAACGGCCAACAATCACGGCATGTTTACCTGAAAGGTCTTTTCCTAATTTGTCTTGCAGTAAAAGGAGAGATCCGAGCGGTGTACAAGGAATTAAATAAGGCTTGCCAATCGAAAGCTGACCGATATTCACAGGATGGAAACCATCAACATCTTTAAGCGGATTAATGGCATTTAATACTTCTTCTTCATGAAGATGTTTTGGTAGTGGAAGTTGTACTAAAATACCGTGAATAGTCGCATCATTGTTTAAATCATCGATGAGTTTTAAAAGTGCTGTTTGTGTTGTTTCTGCTGGAAGACGGAAAGTTTCTGATTTGAAACCACACTCGATCGCAAATTTCTCTTTATTACGGACATACACTTGGCTAGCAGGATCTTCACCCACTAAAATAACGGCTAAACCTGGACGAATTTGATGCTGATTTTCAAGCGCAGCAGTCTGCTCTGTAATCGTTTGACGAAGGTTTTGGGCAAAGGCTTTTCCATCAATAAGATTGGACATTGTGTTTTCCTTATAAAGCGTAAACTTAAAATATTATGGGTAAAAAAAGAGGCTGAAATTAAATGTTGATCTCTCGGTGTTTTACGAGAACATTATTGTCAGCCTGCAGAAGTTCAAATAATCGTTGTGCGAGGTAAACGGAGCGATGTTTACCGCCAGTACAACCGATGGCAATTGTGAGATAAGAGCGCGTCCCTTTCTTAAATGTCGGTAACCATTTAGTAATAAATGTTGCGATATCGTTGTAAAATTCTTGAATATCTTCAGTATCGGCAAAGAAGTTCGTGATCTCGGTATCTAATCCCGTATATTCCCGTAGATGTGGAATCCAGTGTGGATTGGTGAGCATTCTGGCATCAAAGACAAAATCGGCATCCAGTGGCACCCCATTACGATAACCAAATGAGATAATATTAATAAACAGCGAATTTTTACTATTTTCGATGAGACGTTGTTTTAAAATTGATCGAAGTTCATGAACATTGAGAAAAGAGGTATCTACCAAGACGTTTGCACGAAGGCGAAGAGGGGAAAGGAGTTCGCGCTCATAATTGATAGCATCTGTGAGCGATTTTTCAGTGCTTGATAGTGGATGCCTACGGCGCGTATGGCTATAGCGTTTAATTAAGACATCATCATTGGCGTCTAAAAAGAGAATTTTAGGTTTGAGAGAAGTACAAGCTTCAATTTGATCAAAAATGGATTCGGCTTCTGCAAGATCTTCAGGAAAGCTTCTTGCATCAACGCCAATCGCGAGTCTGGAGATTCCTTGTCGTTGTTGAATCTCTTCGATAAAACGGGGAATAAAGGTGATAGGGAGGTTATCGATACAGAAGAAACCTTCATCCTCTAATGTTTGTAAAGCTATTGATTTACCTGAACCTGAAAGACCACTAATAATGATCATCTGTTGCATGGGAATTCTCTCCTGAAATAAGTAAGATTCGATAAATTCATCATATTTGTGCTGGCTCTTAAAGATCTAGTTGCATCTGTTTAGGATTTTTCTTTCGTTTCGGCGTAGACACTTTTTCAGTAGATGTTTGAGGTTTTGCCGAATTTTTAGAAGGACTATTGTTAGAAGCCGTTTTTGCTTTAGTATTAGGCGCTGCTACTGGTGATTTTTGCGAGGAAGCTTTTTGCTTTCTTTGCGCTTGTACAGTACTTTTGCTGGGCTGATCATTCTTTGATGTGACAGACTTTTGTGTGCCTGATGATTTTTTTTGAATCTGTGTCAGATTGATCTGAGGATGTTTGGCAGTTGCTGGACTAATCTTATGATTATTGCGAGGAGATCTAGTGACGCCGGCTCGGCTGATTTCGCTCAAAGGTCGGAGACGGTTTTTAACTTGCCTTGCTTTAACGACACTTAAGAATGCAGATGAGATACAGAAAATAGCAACAGCGCCGGCAATATAGTAACGATAATCGGCAAAGACATAACGATAATTTCCTTTGAGGTGAATAAAGGGAAACATCCATAAGATCACAGGAATAGCGATTGCTAGCATGAGAATATGAAATTTAGCCGGAATTAAGAGCCAAGTACCTGTAATCCCATCGTAATCATATTTCGATGTTGGGTGTTGCAACTCTTTTGTTAGTTGTGAATGTTCATTAGTCATGTGGCATTAACTCATTGAGATAATGGTGGTAGAAAAGGATAAATGCGAATATCTCTTTATCTCCATATAAAGGAAATAATCGTTCGAATGAATTATTTCCAGACACCAAAGATTTTACCTTATTTAAATGGTTTCTGGTAGTTTGCGACAAGGAATTGATAAAGAGATCATCTTTTAAGACTTCCACTAATATTTGAGGATTCCACGCTTGCATGGCGTTATCGAAATATTGCGGCAATTCTGCGCGAAGTGCGGTGTAATGTTCTACAAACAGCGCGTCTTGAAAAATCTCATCTTGAGAATTGGCTTTGTAGAGATAAGGAATCGGCGCTTGAATTCCATATAGATAGCCATTGATGAGGTGGGTCAGTCGTTTTGCAGCTTCCGGTTGTTGATAATAAGGATAGGTGATCTTCCCAATTCCTTCTTTGCTTTTACCAATGAGCCAGAGTGTTTGCGCAATATCTTCTTTGGGTTTTGTTGCATGATAGAAGAGATTAACGATGGCGCCTTTAATCAGGCGATCATGTTTTAATAGCCCAACATCCCATAAAATAATATTACCTTCCGGCGATTGTGCCGGGATTTTTCCATGCAGCGTGATGCCGCTCTGAAAGCTTTGAAGGGAAAATTGCCCATAAGGATAATCTGCATCAAGTAACGTTTTAGCTAACTCCTGTGGAAAGAGACTCTTGTCGAGCCAAGCCAGTTCCCCATAAGCAAATTTGGGTAGTGCACCTTGCAAACGAGCAGCTTGATAGATTGTATCGTTGATTTCCGTAAGCATTTGTGGAGATATCATCTCTTTTTGCTTCACACTTTTTTCTAACGATTTTTGAATTAACTCATTCGTTAATGCTTGATGGAATTGATATTCATCGAGCCCTTTTTGAATCGTAAATCGCTCATCATCTTCGATGGCGATGGTCTGATCACGGAAGGAGGAGAAATTTAATCGCTGCGCTGCAAAGTATTGGGTGGGATCTTGATAAAAACGAATCAATCCTTCAAGAGAAAGATCGGTTAGTGGTGTGATTTGATCCTGGATTTGATAGTTCTCAATCAAGGTCAGATAATTGACCGGCGCATGATACGACTCGATCGCTTCGCTACTTAAAATCCATTCATTTTGAAAACTTTGAATCGCACTATGATTGCTAAAAAGTGCGGGATTATAAGATGCCATAGGATGGAGATGCGTAATCTTTTCAGATGCTGGTGTTTCATCTGCGGTGATCGATACTTGATCGATATAACGTAATAGTTCATCAATCAGTAAGGATGGATAGAGATCGCTATTATCCCGAATTGATTTACCGATATAGCTTAAATAAAGCGTCTCTTTTGCCGAAAGTAACGCTTCTAAAAAGAGATAACGGTCATCGGTGTGTCTGCTGCGATCGCCGCGCATTGGCTGATATTGGATCAGATCAAAACTATGATGAACGGTTGATTTTGGGAAATCTGCCTGATTCATACCGATCATGGCAATCATTTTAAAGGGGATTGTTCGCATTGGAATAAAGGAACAGAAGGTGATTTTCCCTTGAATAAAGTTCTGTTCAGGTTTGTCTTCTAAGAGTTTACTTTCCAGCATGGGCGTTAATGCTTTTAAGGGAAGACTTTTATCAAAGCCAATCTCTGTTGCCCCGGTAAGAATAGAGAGCCACAGCTTTTGTGTGTAATGTAATTTATCGTTGTTTTCTGAGGATTGTATAAAGAAATCTTGCCAAACTTGCGGCAAAATACGTTGCCACTCCGTGATCGTTTTATCGCCGGAGAGCATATTTTTCGCCTCAATGAGTCGATCTAAGAAGTGACAAAGATATCCTAAAATTTCGGCATTTTTCCCTTCAATATGGGGATAAGGAACAATCGTATGCGCTTGCTGCTGAGGATCATCGCTCATTAAGTTGAGCGGAGAATGTTCCGTGCCATAGCCGAGTAACATCCGCTGCAAACCCCAGCGCCAACTGTTAATATCCCAATCAAATTGATTGTTGTAAGGCGTTTGTAGCTCGTCGGTGAGATGTTGTCCATCAATTGCTTGTTTGATATTTGTATCATGAATCCAAAAGTGAATGAGTGAGAGATCATTCTCTTCAAAATGGAATTTTTCCATGATTTCCGGCATTTGTAACAGTAAAAGGAGATCACTCGCTTTAAATGCGCTATCAGGCAATGCTAAGAGTTGTAGTAGCGTTGTAAAGATTGTTTCTGTCTCTTTAATACTGACATCGGAGATAGAATAGGGGAGATAACGATGCGCCGGCGCGCTGCCAAATACAGCGTTGATAAAAGGTGCGTAGCTTTCGAT
>DXHP01000032.1 GCA_019113305.1 Candidatus Ignatzschineria merdigallinarum
CTGATTACGCTCTAAATGGTGTTTTCTCAGAAATCAATACAGGATATTGGCTGATAATAAGCGTTTAGTAGTAACACTCTTTAGTGACCCATTCGGTAATCACGCCCTTATTATCTGTTTTAAAAGTCTCTTCACAGATGGTTTCTACGAATGTATCAAAGTAGCCATTGCCGGTAGATTGATAGGTTTTCCATGTATAGAAGTTTCCTAATCGTCCCTTATTGGTCGCGTTAGGTGTTCCTTGTGTTTGAATACGCTTTTCTATGGGTTGTCCAATCCATTGATCACGGGTAGCTTTGAATTGTTCTATCGCCTCACTATTGTCGATAGCAATTGTCTCTTGTTCAGTGATGTGAGTACTATTAACACAGCCGGCAAGGAGAAGTGGGAGTAACCCAAATAATAGTTTTTTCATCTGCTTATGACCTTTTTATAAGTAAGAAAGAGATTGAGAGAACATTCAAGAGCGATTCTATTAGTTAATAATGACGCAGGTCTCAAAATCTTTAGAAATTCGTGAGTTAATCTTATCATTAATGATTTTTATTTATGTAAGATTTTTGTTTTATTTTTTATAGATAATGACGACTAATTTACCTAGAGAAGTCCCGCTCAAAAAAGAAGATGACAAACTTATGTACACGGTTTGCGGTTGAGAAGAATACTGATCTGTTTATATCCATTTTGCATTAGTAGTTGTAATCGTTATTCTTAAACTGAAATAAGGATGTGCGGATCGGATGGTGATTAATCGCAATAAAAAAAGCGATGATTCTTAAAATCACCGCTTTTTATTTAAACTCTATAGAATGATTAACATGCTTAGAAGTTCTTATAAAATTTAATCAGAGATTAAATCTTATTTTAATTGTTCCATTACTTCTGCTGCGAAGTCAGATTCAACGATCTCAACACCTTCACCAAGCTCTAAACGAACAAAGCTGTTCACTTTAGCTGATTCAGATTTAAGAAGTTTATCGATAGTCATGTCAGGATCTTTAACGAACGCTTGACCAACAAGCGTTACTTCTTCGAGATATTTACGGATACGACCTTCGATCATTTTTTCTTGGATGTCTGCAGGACGGCCTGACTCTTGTGCTTGCGCAGTGAAGATATCACGCTCTTTTTGTAAGAGTTCTGCAGGAACGCCTGAAGCGTCTACACATACAGGATTAGAAGCTGCGATGTGCATTGCGATGTCACGTGGAAGTTCTGCGTTTCCGCCTTCAACGTCTACAAGTGCAGCAATACGGATACCGTGAGCATATGCACCGATAGTACCATTTGCATGAATACCAGCTACACGACGAACAGTGATGTTTTCGCCGATTTTAACGATAAGGTTTTTACGAACTTCTTCAAGTGGTGTGCCATCAATTGTGATGTCAGCCATATCGTCGATATTTGCTGCTTTTTTCTCAAATGCAAGGTCTGCAACTTTGTTTGAGAAGTCGATGAAGTCTTGGTTTTTTGTCACGAAGTCTGTTTCACAGTTTACTTCAACGATTACACCAAATTTGTCATCATTACGAATTAATAAAACGCCTTCTGCTGCTGCACGATCTGCTTTTTTGTCAGCTTTCGCTTGACCATTTTTACGCATGAGTTCGATTGCTGCTTCGATGTCGCCACCAGTTTCGGTAAGCGCTTTTTTACATTCCATCATCCCTGAACCAGTACGTTCACGGAGTTCTTTTACCATAGCTGCTGTAATTGTCGCCATTATAAATACCTTAATAAATGAAAAGTTAATCGGAAATTAATGATAAAGCAGAGCGCTCAAAGAAAATTTGAGCGCTCAACCTTGCTCTTATTCAGCTGCTGCTTCAACTTCTACTTCAGCAACTTCCACGAATTGATCTTTTTCTTGAAGATCTTGTGAAATAAGTTGTGCATTTGAACCACGGCCTTCGATAACCGCGTCAGCTGCTGCTGTTGCATAAAGTTGGATTGCGCGAATAGCGTCATCGTTACCAGGAATAACATAATCAATGTTTTCTGGTGAGCTGTTTGTATCAACAACACCGATTACTGGAATACCCATTTTTTTCGCTTCTGCGACTGCGTTGCTTTCGTAGCCAACGTCAATGATGAAGATTGCATCAGGAATATTAGGCATTTCTTTAATACCGCCGAGGCTTTTTTCGAGCTTCGCTACTTCACGCTCTAATAAGATACCTTCTTTCTTCGTGAGACGCTCGATTGAACCGTCTGCTTTCATATCTTCGATTTCACGAAGACGACGAATTGAGTTACGAACAGTTTTAAAGTTAGTAAGCATACCACCTAACCAGCGATGGTTAACGTATGGCATACCAGCACGTTGTGCTTGTTCAGTGATGATGTCAGATGCTGCGCGTTTTGTACCGACGAAAAGTACACGGCCGTTTTGTGATGCAACTTTAGAGATAAAGTTCATCGCATCATTAAACATTGGAAGTGTTTCTTCTAAGTTAATGATATGAATCTTAGAACGTGAACCAAAGATAAATGGTTTCATTTTTGGGTCCCAGAAACGAGTTTGGTGACCGAAATGTACGCCCGCTTCGAGCATGTCGCGCATAGATACTTGTGACATATTTTTTCCTTTTAAATTTAGGGTTAAGCCTCCAGATTTTCCTTAAGCGTAACTTTAACAATAGAAATTGCAAAGCACCCCCGCTTAGGAGTGAGCATCTGTGAGTAGTTTAAGTTAATAGGTAAACAGAGAATCTGCCTACGGTTTGATGCCAAAATAGTTTTGACGTAAGTATTCTCTATAAAAAGTGAATTGATTACAAAACAACCAAAATGACAAGCCCTGTATTATAGTCTTAAAACTTGATTTAAGCTAGTGAATTAAAATAATAAAGACAGAGTAAAATGCGTGATTATGTTATAATTTCGGCGATATAAATTTAAGATTTAGGACAGAACAATGACTTATAAAAATGATCGTTTTATTCGTGCCCTTTTAAAAGAACAAGTAGACAGAACACCGGTTTGGATGATGCGTCAAGCAGGGCGCTATTTACCAGAATACCGTCGTGTTCGTGCGCAAGCTGGAGATTTTATGGCGCTTTGCCGTAACGCAGAACTTGCTTGTGAAGTGACGCTACAACCCATTGATCGTTTCGGTTTTGATGCGGCAATTTTATTCTCAGATATCTTAACGATTCCGGATGCAATGGGCTTAGGTTTAAGCTTTGTTCCAGGGAAAGGTCCGGTATTTGAAACGCCTATTACAGATCCTTCACAAGTTGCGAAACTGCCTGTTGTGGATGTGGAAGATGAGCTTGGTTACGTCATGAATGCCGTATCCACGATTCGTAAAGCGCTAAAAAACGAAGTGCCATTAATTGGTTTTACAGGGAGTCCGTGGACACTTGCAACCTACATGATTGAAGGTGGCGGTAGTAAGGATTTTGGTAAAGTACGTGGTTTCATGTACGAGCACCCGCAAGCAATGCATCTTTTATTGGATAAACTTTCAGATATCGTGATTGATTATCTGAATGCACAAATCAAAAATGGGGCAGCGGCAGTACAGATCTTTGATACATGGGGCGGCATTTTATCGAAAGAGCATTATCAAGAGTTCTCACTACGTTATATGGAGAAGATCTTAAAAGGCTTAATCACCGAATACGATGGGCAAAGAATTCCTAGCATTGTATTCACGAAAAATGGTGGTATGTGGCTTAAAGAGCAAGCGGCAATTGGTGCCAATGGTCTAGGTTTAGACTGGATGACGGATATCACTGAGGCAAAAGCGCTTGTGGGTAAACAAGTTGTGCTTCAAGGGAATATGGATCCAGGTGTTTTATATTCAACGCCGGAAGTCGTTCGTGAAAACGTGAAGAAAGTCCTTGCGGGCTTCGGTAAAGTTCACGCTGATGAAGGGCATATCTTCAATCTAGGTCATGGTATCCATCCGGGAATTGATCCTGAGAATGTGAAAGCGATGGTGGATGCTGTTCGTGAATTTAGTCCTGAGTATCACTAAGGGCTGACAATGAATAGTAATCCTCCAGAGATTTTATCTTGTGGAGCGGTAATTGTTCGTTGGGATCGAGGGGAGTTTCGTTATTTACTTTTGAAAGCTTACAACTTTTGGGATTTTCCAAAAGGGCAGATTGAGAAGGGAGAAACGCCATTAGATACGACACTTCGAGAAGTCGAAGAAGAGACGACAATTCGAGACCTCATATTTCCATGGGGTCTTGATTATTTTGAGACAGCTCCCTATTTTCGGGGTAAGAAAGTCGCGCGTTACTATATTGCAGAAACGAAACGCCGAGGCATTCGTTTGCCGATTAATCCTGATTTAGGACGGCCGGAGCATAGTGAGTGGGCGTGGGTTTCAAGGTCTGAAGCTTTAAAACGTGTTACGCCGAGGGTTCAAGAGGTGATTTTGTGGTCAGATACTTATCTGGCATATGATCGCCGAGTCGGTGGTTAGTGAGTAAGTAAGAGATATAAGGAAGCGATGGAGGCGCATCATGAAGCAATTAGATAATATTTTGTTTGTCTGTGCGGATGAAGCATTTAATCATAAGCTACCTGAAATATTACCGCCCAAACAGTATCGGTTGATGAGCAATATTCATGCCGCAAAATCATGTTTAGCATCGGGATATGAGCCTGACTTAATCGTGGTTGATTTGGTATTACCGGCATTAACGGGACCTGAAACGTTAGATCAGTTACAACAACAGCTGCATCCGAAAGAAATCCCCGGCATTATCATGACGAACAATGATCGTTTAGTACTGTATTCCTTAGCAAGGGTGCCGGAGCTACTTGGTATTATGAGTAAAAAGGGCGATTCGGCATTGGTTTATGAGCGTATCAATAAACTATGGGATGATTATCAAGCGTTATTAGTCGATGGCGAGCCAATGCGATCTTTTGCTAACCAGAAATAGCGAGAAGCACTTATTAGCGGTCGTCTGTCGGATGAGTAATAATCCAAGTCAGATAGAATGAAAAGAGTCTTCACAAGAATGGTTGTAAGATCAATCAAAGATGAATTAAAATAAACTATGAAGCATCAGTTATAAAAACTGGTGCTTTTTTATTGCTTGTCATGATCTTAATGAAATCGGTATGGTAATTACAACCTGCTGGCACGCGATTGCTAAATATTCGATCTAGCCGCCATCGGTTTCAATGGCGTTGCCACTTTATATATTGATGATGTTTTTAATGAAAAGAGGTATTTCAACTCGCTGGTGCAATCTCTGTACAAGTATGCCAGCATTAGATATAGCCGCGCATCGGTTTTAATGGCGTTACCACCTTATATATTGATGATGTTTTTAATGAAAAGTAGTGTTCTCAACCCACTGGCGCGTTATCTGTAAAAGTATGTAAATCTTCGATCCAGCTGTGCATCGGCTTCAGTAAAGCACGTATGTTTTAGTAGATGATTGAAGTGTATTTAACGATAATAAAAATCGAATGATAATTACTATCAATAAAGCTAGCCATCGGTGTTATTTCGATGTATTGTGACAAATACCGATTCAAAAATAGTGATTGATGATACGAGGTTAAAATCATGAAAGTAGCATTAGGGCAGTTTGAAGTTGTGGCAGATTGGCAAGATAATGCGGAGCGTTGCATCGAGTTTATGCGTCAAGCTGAAGCTTCTGGCGCAAAATTATTAGTGTTACCAGAAGCGGTATTAGCGCGTGATATTACAGATCCAATGGCGATTTTATCATCAGCGCAACCTTTAGATGGACCTTTCATGCGTTACATCTTGGCAGAGAGCTGCACGGAAATCTTAACGACTGTTTTCACGATTAATGTGCCGGTATCTGATGGCAAGGTGGTCAATACATTA
Source organism: Candidatus Ignatzschineria merdigallinarum (assembly GCA_019113305.1). Classification (GTDB taxonomy): domain Bacteria; phylum Pseudomonadota; class Gammaproteobacteria; order Cardiobacteriales; family Wohlfahrtiimonadaceae; genus Ignatzschineria; species Ignatzschineria merdigallinarum. The sequence continues at coordinate 5,834 of DXHP01000032.1, forward strand.
GTGGTGATTCGTAATGGTGAAATTATCGCAAGCTATGAAAAACTCCATCTCTATGATGCGTTTTCTGTTCAGGAATCATTAACGGTTAATCC
>DXHP01000006.1 GCA_019113305.1 Candidatus Ignatzschineria merdigallinarum
ATCAGGATTTCCCTCTAGTTGATGTAAAATTTGGTCATAGAGCGCTTCCACTTCGCGCATCGGGCTATAAGTGCGATGCACTTGAATCGAGCGATCGGCTGCATCAATCTGATACTTTTCACTTTCTCGTGCCGGACGGAGATGATAAATTTCTGCTTGGAGATGATTTAATAGTGAGGATACTTCTGGCTCTGCAAAGGCTTCTGTAATTTGTAGATCTAGATTGCCATCATATTGTTGTAATAGATGCAGATGATCTCGCCCAACTTTTCCAAGCGATGCTAAAAGAGGATTGCCGTAACTATTTTGCCAATGCTCATTGAGTGAATCGAGCATTGATTTGGGAATGTGCGGAGAGATAGGATCAATCAAGCTTTCGGCTTGTTCAAAGAAGTTGGTGAGACTAAAACTGGGTAATCCGCTGCCTTTGGTGAGATCGCCCCAATAATATTGGGACGGATTATTAAAGAAGAGATGAATGTCCATCACTTTGGAAAATTGCGCAATCAGATCTAAAAAGAGCGGCGGCAGAGAGTTTAAGCCGATGATAAAGATGCGTTTCGGCAGTTTTTGTTGAATCTTGGGATCTTGGAGTTTCTGCTCAATGAGCGGATGAAGAAGTCCAAAATGAAGCGGTGAACCGAGCATTTGATAGAGCTTTTGGAATAGCTTTGCTTGCCAAGCTTCCAGTTCAATAGGGAGTTTTTGCTCAAAATGCGCCGGCGCTAATTCTCCCTTTGTCCAGGCATTAATCCATTGACTACGATAGACAATATATTTATCAAAAATAGCGGCTAATTCTTCGGCAAGATGGAGAATACCAAGTAGCGGGTTATTCTCTTTTTTACTGGCGGCATCTTTTTCATATTGAGAGAGATAATTTTTAATGGGCAGAAATAAGTCTTCAGAATCATTTGCTTCATCGCCGTTAATGATATCAGTAACCATGTCATCGGTAATAATCCCATCAATCAGCTGTACCAAAGGCCAAAAAAGTTGATCTTTGGAGAGCCTTTCAATAGGCTGCTTTTCTCGTTCCTCTTCTGTGAAGATCATCTCTAAAAGATTCATCAGCATTTTGGAAGGGAGTAAAAACTCTGATTGCGTCAAGATTCCCAGCTGCTTAGCGAGTTTTATCTGCATCCATCTTGCCATTCCAAAGTTCTGTACTAAGAAATATTCCTTATCAAAAGGACTTTTCTGGGGATCGACTTTGGTCAGATAACCGGCAATATATTGGAGCGTATCTAAGTGATTAGAATAGTAGAGATGAAAACTCATAGTTGGCGATTTTCTCCCAAATAGTGATTTAGAAAATGCTAAAAAGATCTTCGCTTTATCATAAGATGAATACCAGAATGACCTCATGAAAAATAGTCCTTCAAGGGGCTATTTTATCTGATACAGTATTATAGCAAAGTTTGTCTTTGTTGATTGATATCGGCAGGATGTCGATCCTTGACAAGGGAATCATTTTATATGGAAATATTATCAATAAATGATAGCGATATAACGATTATTCCCAAATCAAATTAGAAACTCAATTACCTATTTAACGCTCATAATCTGAGAAGGAATAGCGTGATTTTATAACAAAAATTCATCACACAAATTCATAGGAGTAGTGATATATCATGGCGGATTTAGAGAGTTTATTTGCAAAACGCATTCAAGGTTCTCAAAGCTCAATCGTAAGAGATCTTTTACAATACAGTAAAATGCCAAATATCGTCTCGCTTGCTGGTGGAATTCCTGCGGCAGATATGTTTGACATGGATGGGATTAATGCCGCTCTGAATGAAGTCATTGCCTCTGGTGAAGTCAATGCTTACCAATACAGTACAACAGATGGTGAGCCAGTTTTACAATCAGAAATTGTAAAGTTGATTAGTGATCGTGGGATTGCTGCCAAAAATAGCGAAATCATTGTCACAAGCGGATCACAACAAGGTTTAGACTTAATTGCGCGTACTTTCTTAGATGAAGGCGACACAATTTTAGTAGAGCGTCCAACGTATCTTGCTGCAATTCAAGGTTTCAAAATGACCGGTGCGAATGTGGAAGATATTGAAGGTGGCGCAGATGGTTTAAATGTCGATGCTTTAGAAGCGCGTCTTGAAAAAGGTAAAATTAAAGCGCTTTATATCGTGCCAACATTTGCCAACCCAACAGGCTCAACGCTCTCACAAGAGAAACGCCAGCGTATTTTAGAATTAGCAGTGAAACATAACTTTGTGATTTTCGAAGATGACCCTTACGGCGAAATTCGTTTTACAGATTCACTCGCAAAACCGATCTATTCATTAGCAAAAACAGAAAAGGAGAAAGAGCATATTGTTTATCTCTCGTCATTCTCAAAAGTGTTGGTGCCGGGACTTCGTTTAGGGTTTATCGTCACTAGCGAAAGAATCCGTAACAAAATCGTGATCTGTAAGCAATCAGTGGATCTTCATACGCCGGTATTATCGCAATTAATCGTGGCAAACTACCTCAAAAGTGGTCGTTTACAACCGCGTATTAAAGAGATTTCAAAAGCGTATCAAGCACGTTGCCAAATGCTCATGGATTCTTTAAGAAAACATCTTGGTGATAAGATCTCATTTGCCGAACCAACGGGCGGCATGTTCCTTTGGGCAAGATTACCAAAAGGCATGAGCGCAACCAAATTACTCAAACATGCGATTGATGCAGAAGTGGTATTTGTTCCTGGTGCGGCATTCTATGTCGGAACGCCGGAAGATGATACGCTTCGTCTCTCATTTGCAACCGTTGATGAAAAACTCGCAGAAGAAGCGGGTCGCCGTTTAGCGATTGCATTAGAAAATTACGAAGCGTAGTTTCAGCATTGCATTTAAATAGAGTTTTAAAATAAATATTAGTAAGCCATCTGATTGAGTCAGATGGCTTTTTTTATATCTAAGCGTATCTACTATTTGTAATAATACGAACTAAATCAACTTGCAGAATACTGGAGAGAACTATTGTTGTGCTTCTATCAGCCGATGCGCCGGTATTAGATTGCGCTTAAACTGACCATTTTTCCAGCATTTCCGAGCCAATAACCATCACATTCTTGGTCAGAAAGTGGGAAGCTGAGTGCTGGATTTGTGAGCGCTTGTTGGTATTGTTCGATGATGCTAAAGATA
>DXHP01000033.1 GCA_019113305.1 Candidatus Ignatzschineria merdigallinarum
GAGGATAAGTATCTGCAAAAACAACGCCAAAACAGAAAATAGCGCAAAATATATAGGTTATTTTCTTTATCACTGTCACCAATATGACTCCTTCATTAGAAGAACTATTTCCCTTTAAAACCCACTTTTCAAGACAGTAATGCATCACTCAAATCGGTTTATATAAACAGCAAAAAGCACGATCTCTCATCGTGCTTTTATCCATATAATCAAAACCGACTATTTACGATAACGGTTTTTGACCTTTGTAGAAATCACTATTCACATAGTAATGATAGAGCCTACGAAGCGCGACCATTAATACCGCACATGCAGGCAATGCCAAGAGAACACCGGTAAACCCAAAAAGTGTTCCCCCAACCATCAAGGCAAATACCACGGCGATCGGATGCATCCCGAGCTTATCGCCAATGAGAATAGGTGTTAAAACAAAACTTTCCATTAGCTGCCCGATCCCAAATACGCCGCCTACTAATGCCAAATGCGTTAACGTCCCGTATTGAAACCAAGCGACAACCAATCCCATTAAAATGCCGGAAGTTGCGCCAACATAAGGAACAAAACTAATTAATCCCGCAACAACGCCAATCACTAATCCATATTCCACACCGATAATGCTCAAGCCGATACTATAAATACAAGCTAAACAGAACATGACGGTTAACTGTCCGCGCAAGAAACTACTAAGCATGAAGTTTGCTTCATGCAGAAAGCTTAATGTTTGTGGAAAAATAGAGCGAGGAATGAGTGTTTCTATCTTCTCTGTAATCGTTCCCCAATCACGCATGACATAAAAGGTCAGCATCGGAATTAAAAATAAACTTACAAAGAAACCGATAACGGCTAATACAACACTACTAATAGAGGGCGCAATTTTAGAAACGATCTCTTTCAATGCACCTAATGATTGCGTAATCGCTTTATCCGCCGCCTCTCGGTTTTGACGTAGTTCTTCCATTGGGAATAATCGTTCAAAACGTGGGAAGATATTATCCTGCATCCAGAAATAATAAGATGGCCACTTCTCGATAAATGCGATCAGTTGATTAATTAATTGCGGAATCACCACTAATAAAATAACCACTAAAATTGCTAGTAACCCTGCAAATACAATGCTAACTGCCCAGACTCGAGGAATTTTTCGTGACTCTATTTTCTGAACAATCGGATTACCTAAATAAGCCAAACCAAAAGAGACTAAAAATGGAATAAGAACCGACGACAATCGATGAATCAGATAGATTGCTAAAATAATGCCGATCCAAAAGAAGATCAGCCGATTAACACGATCAAATAACATAGTCACTCCTAATGAGAGGATTTTTTGAAGATCTCATGAAGTTAATGAAAACATCATAAACCTTGATTTATAGTGCCCTATTTTACGCACTTTATGCACTTTAGCCCTATTTATTTTTCATATTCTATAATCTCAAGAGGATGACAGCCTTTGATTGCCAAAAAACAAGGAATCCCCTATGATTAGCCCCTATTCATCTTTTTTATAAATGTATTTTAATTCTTATGACGATCTCTTCAACGCCATTATCTCCCGCAACTTCGACTCAACAATCACTTATTCAGCAAGTTGATCAACTATTGCCACAAACACAATGTGAACAATGCGAATATCAAGGGTGCTTCGCCTATGCCGAAGCGATTATCACTGAAGATGCGCCGATCAATCGATGTCCACCGGGCGGAGATGCTGTCATTGCATCATTGAGCGAACTGCTTAATACGCCGGCTTTACCCCTTAATAGTGAATTAGGAGAGTACAAACCGCCCCAAGTAGTTCGCATCGAAGAAGAGTTCTGTATTGGTTGCATGAAATGTATTATCGCTTGCCCTGTTGAAGCGATCGTCGGCGCTCGTCGACTAATGCATACCGTGATCAAAGATGAATGCACAGGCTGTGAGCTCTGTATTCCACCTTGCCCTTTAAACTGTATCGTCATCGAACCGCTCAATCCCCAATTAGGAGAAGCTACCATTGGGCTCAGTGATTGGGAAAAATCTCGTGCAACGAAATCTCGAGAGCGCTTTCATGCCAAAAAAGCTCGAGAGAATGCACGAAATAACATCACAGATACACAGCCGCCGCAAGAGAAAGCACTCGCTGATCCTGTCTCAAAAACAAGTATGCTTGATCTTATCAATATGGCGCGCAAAGAATTTAACGAAAAATAATTGCCGGCAAGATGCGCTATAATGTTGCGAATATAAAATTATATTGAGATATCCTCAAAAAATGTCCCAATCATTCATAGCAGAAAAAACATGAGCAAGAAAAAAGAGTATCAACGTCTAATGAACAAAGAGGAAATTACCTCTTTCTTTACAATTTTACGTAATGAAAATCCCGAACCGAAAACAGAGCTCATCTATAGCTCAACCTTCGAACTGCTCGTTGCCGTCCTCTTATCAGCGCAATCAACGGATGTTGGCGTTAATAAAGCCACAGTCCATCTCTTTAAAGCCGCTAATACACCGCAAACAATGTTTGAACTCGGTGAAGAAACCATTAAGGAATATATTAAAACTCTCGGGCTTTATAACTCCAAAGCTGCAAACCTCTATAAAACTTGCGAGATTTTAGCAACTAAATACCATGGCGAAGTACCTGATAATCGTGAGGCTTTAGAATCTCTTCCCGGCGTCGGTCGTAAAACGGCGAATGTTGTGCTCAATACGGCTTTTAGAAAACCGACAATGGCGGTTGATACGCATATTTTTAGACTCTCAAATCGTACAGGGTTGGCGCCTGGGAAAAATGTTCGAGAAGTGGAAGATCAACTCATTAAACGCATTCCTAAAGAGTTTATCTTGGATGCGCATCATTGGCTGATTCTGCATGGTCGTTATACTTGCGTTGCCAGAAAACCTCGATGTGGCTCTTGCCTTGTTTATAATGAGTGTCACTTCCTTGAGAAAACAGATGAGTAACTCGCGTTAAAATCGCAAAGAAGCGATGTCAAATCAGCTAGAAAATATTTTCCGACAAAGCCGATAAATCACTAAAAAGCAAACTTTCTAACGCTTACAATTGCGTACCGACAACTATTACGAAGATTCTTCAACTAGTGTCGTTATAAAAAAGGATGAGCCATCAAACTCATCCTTTTGCGATTTGAAATATTTTTAATTTTGCCATATTCAATCAACATCTAACCATTTCATCATGACTGACGATGACATCTTAAAGATTAACTCACTAACGATTCCATCAGTTCTTTAACAGAGATTCTACTACAAAATGGCGCGTTAACACTCGCCCAAATCGGCTGATATTCTTCACGATTATCCCCTGTTTCCAACTCATCAATCGTTGCGGCATGCGCTAAAAACAGCTGCTCTGGAAAGGGTAAGGTTTTACCACGTACTTTACGAAGTGCTTGTGTTCCGGCATTACTTAAACAACGCCCCATAACACCAGTCCAATGCTGCGTGAAAACACTATCATATTCATTACTACCAAGAATCTTATCAACTTCAATTTCTGATAACCCTGATTCATGGCTCAGCATCAATGCCGTACCAATCGCAACACCATCAGCCCCTTGAATCATCGCTGCTGCAAACAACGGCTTATTGTAGATTCCCCCTGATACGAAAAATGGTTTCTCTAAAACACGACTGGCTTGTGTCACCAATGTTTGTGCACTAAAACCATGTGTCATCGCATCACCGATAAAGGTAAAGCGCATGCCACCAGATTCCATTCCTTGTAAAAAGTGTGCGTCAATCCCTCGTTCTTCCCACAACAGTGCTTCGATCATATGCGTTGAACAACCGATAATTTTCATACCCGATTGGCGTAAGATATCGATAATTTCCTGTTCTGGAACTCCAAAAGAGAAACTCACAACAGGCACTTCTTCTTCTAATAAAATATCAAGTAGATCTTCAATCGGAGATAATAACCAAGCTTCCGTGTTTAGCGACTCTAAATCGAGTTGTTCCGCGCCGGCAAATCCTTTTAAACGAGAGATTGCTTCTTCAAAAGCACTCTCTTCTAAACTATGTTGATCTGCCACCATTAAGTTCACGCCAAAAGGCTTACTCGTCAATGCTTTCACAGCTTGAATCTCATGCTGTAACGCTTCTGGAGTCAATAAGCCGCCGGCAATCATACCTAAACCACCGTTATTTGATACTTCGGCGACAAGCTCTGTGGAACCACCGTGATAAAGCGGTGCTTGAATAATCGGAAACTCAATGGAGAGTAATTGAGATAATCTCGCAGGTTTTCTAAGGGTCATTTCATCTCCAAACTAAATAGATTAATTGCATTTTCTGAGGTTATCTTAGCAAGTTCTAAGTTTTCTAGCGATTTTTGTTCTGCAATATATCGTCCAATTTGCGCTAAATCAGACGGATAATGGATTTCGCCATTCTCACGATAACTTCCTGCCTGATAAGGTCCGTCCGTTTCCAATAAAAGTCGATCCAATGGTGTCGCTGCTAATAGAGAACGCATTCGATTGGCTCTTGAATAGGTTACTGCGCCGCCAAATCCAACATAAAACCCTAACGCTAAAACCTGCTCTAATTGCTGTAAACTCCCATTAAAGCCATGAAAAACACCAGTTGCTTTGGGATATTGGCGAAGAATCTTTAAAACATGATCCACTGCTTTATACGAATGAACAATAAGCGGTAATTGATACTGCACAGCCAATACTACTTGCCGCTGAAAAATATCGATCTGTAAATCGGAATACCCTTTCGCAAAATCTAAGCCACATTCACCAATCGCAACGGGCCGATAAAACTCGATGCCGGCAATGAGCTTTTGCTCCCAATCTTGGGTTAATTGTTCAATAAACCAAGGATGCGCGCCAAATGCAGAGAAACAATTATTAAACATCGCCGTAATAGCGACCTGCCCTTCAATATCTGCCGGCATTGTTCCCGGCATAATCCAACCATTAATCCCGGCATGTTTCGCGTCATCAAGCAATGCCGGCAATTGTGAAGAATATTCACCGGCATTTAAGTGGATATGAGAATCTATAAAATACATCTAACAAGCCTCTTTACCGATCTCCTATTTCGACTCAATAGATAAAATGCCCTCTAAAGAGATTTTTGCCGTACCGCCAACCAATATTGCCTGATCTTTAATTTCACAATAGATCAGGCTTTCACGCCCCAATGATTCACCTTGATGTACCAAGATTTTATTGTCGGTAATGATTTGTTCATCTGCTAATAAATAGATTAGCGCACCATTAGATGTACCAGTTGCTGGTTCTTCATCTACGCCAACTATCGGCGCAAAATTTCGAGCTTTAATCACATTGTGTGTATGTTCTTTCACCGTATAAATGTGCGCACCAATAACTTTATTTTCTTTAGAAACCGCCATCAAAGCATCCTTATTCATTTTTAATCGATCAAGAATGGCTTCAGATTTGACCGGAATTAAAATATCTCGAAGTCCCGTGGAGACAATTTCAGGGCCAATTTCATGACCATTAATCCCTATCTCTTCTTTTTGCAAAGAAAAGGCATCAAGTAACTGTTCCAAATTTATCACGTTACCAAATCTTTGAGGCGCAGCTTGTTCCATATAAACCATTGATGGCAAGCTATTTTCGTAAGTAATATAAACCGAAAGTTCCCCTATTTTTGTACGCTGAATGACTTTTTTGACACCCTTTTCCAGTGGCTTGATATACCCTTTACTTGCCAATATATAAAAGGAAGCAATTGTGGCATGACCACAAAGATCGACTTCTTCTATGGGGGTAAAAAACTTCACATCAAAATAATGATCATCTAGCTGTTCAATAAAAGCTGTTTCAGCAAGATTCATTTCATTAGCAATCTTTTGTCGCTCGATTCTTGATAAACCTCCCGCTTCCGGAACGACTCCCGCAGGATTTCCCGCAAAAGGTTGATCAGTAAATGCATCTACTTGAAAGACTTTTAATCCCATCTATTCGTATCCTAGCTATTTATTAAAAATTAAATGGCATCAATTTGAATATTAATGCCCGAAAAGCAACGTTCTTAATGAACTTTTGGTTGATCTTTTAGATGGAAATAGATCATCAACGCGCCGACACGAACGAACTCAACAAGTTCTTCTAATGCGAGCTTATCCTCTTCATTTCCTAAGCTTTCCAATACTTCTTCCGTATCTAACGACGAAAACTCGACAATATAACGAATAAAGTCTTTGCCATCTTCATCTAAACGCCCATAAAGCTCGCTGGATAGCCCAAAGCCATAACTAAAACCATGACACCAACGAATAAATCCTTGAACGCGCGCTTTTAAATCATCTTCTTCGGCAATTAAGAGGCGCAGATTGAATTCTGTAGAGTTCATCTCATCGAGGGTTTTATCGTAAAGAATCTGCAAAATCTCTTCATTTAACGGAGATTCATCAAAACGAATATGATCCAATTCTTGTAACCAATCCTTAAAATGATCAAAGGACGTGCTATATAACAACGCGACAAGTACACCTTGCGCTTCAGCCAGATTTAACCCTTGAAATTGTGCTTGTAAAAGATCATAAGACACAGTTTGAGGGATACGGCTTTCATCTACCATTGAATTCTCCAATTCTAATATTTTTAATGCATCCTATCGGATATTAATATTCTTCTCGCGTTGTGATTTTAAAGTTGTCCATAAAATCGCGGATTAGAATAATCTACTGAAGAATCTTCACGTGATAAGCATCACCTGAAGATTATTTCATTACACACTTTTAGTGTTTTTAATCTGCTAATTATAACGATTTTGTGATGTTTTTGACAGTGATATGACAATCAAACAAACGCTAAAAAGGCTTTAACACATTTAGCGTTAAAGCCTTTTAAAGATCTTGTGTATAGGTATTATTAAATACTTATTTGTTTACAGACTCGCGTAAACCTTTACCCGCTCTGAACGCTGGTACACGTGATGCTTTGATCTGGATTGTTTTTTCAGGATTACGTGGGTCACGACCAACACGTGCAGCACGATCACGTACTGTGAATGTACCGAAACCGATTAAAGTAACGCTATCACCTTTAGCGAGCGCTTCAGTAATGGTTTCCATCACTGCTTCAACTGCTTTCGCAGAAGCTACTTTCGTCATTTCCGTTTTTTCTGCTACTGCAGCAATTAATTCAGTTTTGTTCATAAAATTATTTCCTACTATTAAAAAAACATGTAATTCGCATTGTACCAATGCCTATGTCTATTCAAACTAACAAACTTTGTTAATTCTGTATAGATTTATACGTCCGCAATCAACTCAAGTCAAGTGTTTCAATGCGTTTTCGCTCTATTTTTGATCTGCGAGGGTTCTTCCTGCATCATCGTAAAGCTACTAAAGCGTTCCCAATCGTCTGATCTTGTAAGTGACTGTGTTAAAGCATAATCTACCACTTCATCGAAGGATTTAACAGGGATAATCTCGAGTGCTTCCAAAACATTTGCCGGAACATCTTCTAAATCTTTCTGATTTTCATCAGGAATTAATACTGTACGAATCCCTGCTCGCTCTGCGGCAATCAGTTTTTCTTTTAATCCTCCAATGATTAAGACATGTCCACGAAGAGTGATTTCACCAGTCATTGCAATGTCTGAGCGAATAGGCACACCTAATAATGCCGATAAAATTGCAAGCGTGATTGCGGCACCAGCACTCGGTCCATCTTTCGGAATTGCCCCTTCAGGTGCGTGGACATGAATGTCCCATTTTTTGTAAAAATCTTCTGGTAAACCATACAAATTACTGCGGGAACGGATCACGGTTAGCGCTGTTCGTACAGATTCTTTCATCACATCGCCTAAACTTCCTGTTGCAATTAACTCTCCTTTTCCAGGAATTAATTGCACTTCAACGCCTAACAGATCACCACCTACTTGCGTCCAAGCCAGACCATTCACATATCCTACTTCGTGTGCATCTTCCTTAATGCCATGACGATATTTCGTCGCCCCTAAATAGTGCTGAATACGCGCAGCATCCACAACTTCGCCTTTACGATCCTTCTCTTTTGCTAATAACCGTTCTTTGATGAACTTACGGCAAATCGTATTGAGTTCACGCATCAAATTACGAACACCCGCTTCTTTCGTGTAATGGTTAATTAAGAAGAGTAAACCATCGTCTGTAAACTTAATCTCTTCACTGGTTAAGCCATTTTCTTTATACGCTTCTGGTAATAGATGATCCTTAGCAATCGCTAACTTCTCAAGCTCTGTATAACTCGATAGCTCAATAATATCCATACGATCACGTAGCGGTCCTGGAATGTTATAACTATTTGCCGTTGCGATAAACATCACTTCGGAAAGATCAATATCAATATCTAAATAGTGATCGTTAAAAGTGCTGTTTTGCTCTGGATCAAGGACCTCTAAAAGTGCATCTGCAGGATCACCTTTATGGCTACTTCCTGTTTTATCGAGCTCATCTAGCAAGATCAAAGGATTCTTTGTCTTCGCTTTTGCTAATAGTTGTACGAGTTTCCCCGGCATTGCGCCAATATAAGTTCGGCGATGACCACGAATCTCCGATTCATCATTCACGCCGCCAAGACTCATGCGCATAAATTCCCGGCCTGTTGCTTCTGCAATCGATCGTGCTAGCGAGGTTTTACCAACCCCCGGAGGACCGATAAAACACATCACATCGCCTTTCTTTGTTTTGGTATGGCTGATCACTGCAAGATGTTCCAAAATATGATCTTTTACTTTCTCTAAGCCAGAATGATCTTTATCTAACACCTTTTGCGCCGTCGCTAAACCATAACGTAAACGAGAACGCTTATGCCACGGCATTTTCAATAACCAATCCACATATGTTCTTGCAACCGTTCCTTCTGCGGACATTGCCGGCATTGATTTAAGACGCTTTACTTCATTAAGCGCCTTCTCTTCTGCTTCAACGGGCATTCTTGCTTCACGTACACGTTCTTCAAGCTCTTCTAGTTCGGAAAGCCCTGAATCACTCAATTCATCAAGCTCTTTGTGAATCGCTTTAATCTGTTCATTGAGGTAATATTCGCGCTGATTTTTAGAGATCTGAGTCTGCACCAATCCATGAATACGGCGCTGAAGATCAATAATATTAAGCTCAACCGTTAAGCTATTAATTAACGCATCTGCTGCATCACCAAGAGAATCTTCCGCTAAAATTGCTTGTTTCTTTTCAACGCTCATTGGAATTTCACAAGCAAGCTTCATCACTAAAGGCATGAGCTTCTTCTCTTCCAATAGTTTTTCTGGCGTTAATTGCTTAATTTGGGCATTTTCAAGCAGTTTTTTAATGAGCTTTTCAAATGTTTGATAGTAAACTTCTTCCTCTGATGGAGAAAGATTCTCAACAAATGGCGCTAGCTCATATTTCCCCATGACAAAATCATAAATAAAACCATCGGTATTTTCATACACTAATGATTTTGTGGATTTCAATTGAACTCGCTCAATCGCTTCCACCGTAATTTGATACGAACCACCTTTGGATAACTTACTAGAAACAATATTGACCACAACGCCTGTGTGATAAATAGAATCCATCGTAATCTCTTCATCATCCGGATCTTTCAAACTCATTAGTAAAACCCGATTATCAACCTCAGCAGCCATCTCTAGCGCACCTATTGAAAGAGGTCTTCCCACTAAGAGCGGAGTTTTTGTCCCCGGAAAAACCACCAAATCGCGTAACGCAAGAATCGGTAATTCCGAATAATTATCTTTCTTTTGAGACATTCGTTTTTTATCTCCAATATTTATAATTCTATTATGGCGTTAATGCCGAGTACCATGATCTTAACACCTAACTTCGATTGTTAGAAGTTATGCTATAGTAGCTTTTTATATTTTTAACCTAAAGACTAGACAAAGATATGGTGGCAGATCCAACTATTTTCAAGCTTTCAACGCATTATTCTCCATCTGGCGATCAACCGACTGCGATTAAAGCACTCACGGAAGGGTTAAATGATGGGCTCGCATTTCAAACGCTATTAGGTGTTACGGGATCTGGAAAAACCTTCACCATGGCCAATGTGATTCAAAATACCCAGCGCCCTGCGATGATTTTAGCACCTAACAAAACACTTGCGGCGCAGCTTTACGGTGAAATGAAAGAGTTCTTTCCCCATAATGCCGTTGAATACTTTGTCTCTTATTATGATTACTATCAGCCTGAGGCTTATGTGCCGGCATCGGATACCTTTATTGAAAAAGATGCATCCGTGAATGATCATATCGAACAGATGCGATTATCCGCCACCAAAGCAATCTTAGAAAGACCTGATACCATTATTATTGCTACCGTTTCCGCTATTTACGGGCTTGGCGATAAGGATCACTATATGAGCATGATTCTCCATGTTTCAAAAGGAGAAATCATCGATCAACGCGCCATTATTAAGCGTCTTGTAGAATTGCAATATTCCCGCAATGATACCGTTCTTGAACGTGGTACATTTCGCGTTCGCGGCGAAATCATTGATATCTTTCCGGCAGAAAGTGAGCGAGACGCGGTTCGTATTGAGTTATTCGATGATGAGATCGAAAATCTCTCCTTCTTTGATCCGCTAACGGGCCATGTTTCTCGTAACGTGCCGCGAGTAACCGTTTATCCTTCAAGTCACTATGTTACGCCGAAAGATCGTCTCCTTGCAGCGGTGGAAGAGATCAAAATTGAGCTTGCTGCAAGACTTGAAGAGCTACGATCACAAGATAAATTACTTGAAGCTCAACGTATTGAGCAGCGCACCAAGTTTGACATCGAAATGATGATCGAATTAGGTTACTGCCAAGGGATTGAAAACTATTCTCGTTATCTCTCGGGAAGAAATCCCGGCGAAGCACCACCAACACTATTTGATTATCTGCCGGATAATGCAATCTTCTTCATTGATGAATCTCACGTCGCCGTACCGCAAGTCGGTGCAATGTATAAAGGAGATCGTTCACGAAAAGAGACGCTCGTTAACTATGGTTTTAGATTACCATCGGCGCTTGATAACCGTCCGCTTAAGTTTGAAGAATTTGAAGCGCTCATGCCGCAAACAATTTTCGTCTCAGCAACACCTAGCACTTATGAAGCAGAACACGCCGATCAAATCGTCGAGCAAGTGGTTCGCCCAACGGGTTTGCTCGATCCAATTGTAGAAGTACGTCCTGTGGATACCCAAGTAGATGATGTCTTTTCAGAGATTACGGCAAGAGCTGCCAAAAATGAGCGCGTATTAATTACCACACTGACCAAACGCATGTCAGAAGATT
>DXHP01000034.1 GCA_019113305.1 Candidatus Ignatzschineria merdigallinarum
GGCCAAGCCGCGCTACAAATGCCGAGCCGTTTTGCTTGATTTTGGGGATCGTAAAATTGCTGTTGATCTAAAAGTGATTTAATCGTAAAGCTGAGATCAGCGTTGATTGCGACAGATTGTCGTTTGGTTTCATAAGGAATCGTATTCATGGATGTTGTATAAAACAGCAGCTCCTCTGTTGCTAATAATTTATACACTATCTCAGGCTCGGTGGGATAAAGCTAGTTTTAATCCATTAATAAATATTTTTTAATATTGATTTTTAGGGATTAATAAGAATTATCGGTCAATATCTAATTGATTCATATCATACAAACACTATGTTTAGAGCCATTATAGAGTTGTTTAGACAACTTTAAGAATAGTTTAAGGTTCAGCTTATAGGATTGAGTCAATCATCGATATAAGAGTCATTGATGAGGTTTGATATCAAATAACTGGTCAGGTCGTTTTTAGGATGGAATCGCACCTGAAATATTAATAATCAGTTTGAATAAAAAAGAGATCTATTATGAGCAGAGAAAAGATGATTGTATGGGGCGTTTTACTATTTTCCATACTGTTGTGGGCGCTAGATATCGTGATGAAATATCAGATCAGTGATTGGGGCATTTGGCTTTTTCGTAAGGAGATGATTAATCTGACCGGTGTTATCTGTTTGGTAACGATGGGCGTGATTATGTTATTGGCGCTTCGCCCTAGATTCCTTGAAGGGATTTTCCAAGGATTAGATAAAACCTATTATGTGCATAAATGGTTGGGAATTTTTAGCGTGGTAGCAGTCGTTCTACATTATGGTGCGAAGCTTAGTAAATCACTGTTACAGCCATTTTTTGAGCGAGGACCAAAGCTGAAAGATCTGCCCATTGAATGGATGAATGATTATCGAGGATTAGCGAAAGATACTGGAGAAGTCCTATTTTATCTCTTCATTATTATGTTGATTGTCACGCTTTTGCATAAGATTCCGTATCGTATTTGGCGCGTGATTCATAAGTTGATGTCGGTACTATTTTTGGCGGTGATTTTCCATACGATTATCTTATCGCCGGCACGTTATTGGACAGAACCAGTTGGCATTGTCTTTATAATCCTTATGGTAATTGGTGGATATGCGGCAATTGCATCATTATTGGGTTTTATTGGCAAAAATCGTCGTTTTAAAGCAGAGATTACAGCATTAAAACGGGAAGCGGATATTACGATTGTCACTTGTAAAATGGATGCAAAATGGCAACACGAAGCAGGGCAATATGCCTTTATCCAACATCAGAATTCTAATGAGAAACATCCTTTTACAATTGCCTCAGTGGTGAATCATGAACATGAGATTCGTTTTGCGATTAAATCACTTGGGCATTACACTTGCCGGATTCAAGATGAGTGGAATATTGGTGATCATGTCACAATTGAAGGTCCTTACGGCAAGTTCCTCTTTGAGGAGTCAACACTTCCTAAGCAGATTTGGATTGCCGGTGGAGTAGGAATTACACCTTTCATTGCTTGGCTTGAATCATTGCAAGGGAAGAAGTTAGAGCGTGATATTACTCTTTATTATTGTGTGAATGCACAAGAGGAATGTTTGGTACCGGAGTATTTAACGGCATTGGCGAAAGAGAGCGGCATTACCTTGAAAATTCATTGTAGTAATCATGATGGTTATCTCAATCCTAAAGACTTGCCATTAGATCATGAAACGTCCGTCTGGTTCTGTGGTCCGGCAGGATTTGCTGGCAAGATTCAGCAAGCGATTCGGGCAAAAGGATTATCGTTATCAGATCATTTCCATCGAGAGTATTTTAATATGCGCTAAAAGCACAATGGATCTACAGTCTTTCTTAGTTGTTTCTTAAAAGTCTATTTCATGAAATTCATTGTGAGAATGAGCCTTGATCAACTGATAAAATCTGATCGCTCAGTAGATTGAATATGATCTGCTGAGCGTTTTTTTGAATCTGAAGAATATGTGAATTAACCTGCAGGAAAAGCAAAATCCTTGTATCCTATAGCGATTCCAACTCGCAAATATAAAAGCTCCCACAATCGTGGGATTTTTTGACGAGCGTAAAGCGTCTTTAAGACCTTCTTTTAGTCATTGAAACAGTGAGAATATGAGCCTTTTATCCCACGAATTAGAATTATTAAGTCCTGCCCGAAATGTTGAAATTGCACGTGAAGCGATTATTCATGGTGCTGATGCCGTTTATCTCGGCGGTCCAGAGTTTGGCGCACGCCATGCCGCAGAGAATGATGTAGCTTCCATTGCGAAGCTCACAGGGTTTGCCCATCGTTTTAATTCGAAAGTCTTTATTGCGCTCAATACGATTTTGCATGATAACGAGCTGGAAGATGCGCGAAAGCTCATTTATGAGTTGTATGATGCCGGCGTAGATGCACTGATCGTCCAAGATATGGGGATTCTAGAACTCGATCTGCCGCCGATTGAGCTGCATGCTTCAACGCAAACTGATATTCGCACGTTGGATAAAGCCAAATTTATGGCAGATGTGGGTTTTTCACAGCTTGTATTAGCACGAGAACTCAGTTTAAAAGAGATTCGGGCGATTCATGAAGCTCGACCAAACACCGCGCTTGAGTTCTTTGTGCATGGTGCATTGTGCGTCGCATTCTCTGGGCAATGTTATATCTCGCATGCAGATACTGGGCGCTCAGCAAATCGTGGGGATTGTTCGCAAGCTTGTCGTTTGCCTTATACTTTGAAAGATAGTGAAGGGCGCGTGATTGCGTTTGATAAGTATCTTTTGTCGATGAAGGATAATAACCAATCCGCCAATATTGATCAGCTCATTGAAGCTGGTATTCGTTCTTTCAAAATTGAAGGGCGTTATAAAGATATGGCGTATGTGAAAAATATCACGGCGCATTATCGTCAATTGATTGATGGTTATATCGAGCGAAATCCCGAGTTTACAAGATTATCGCACGGGAAAGTGATGCATCATTTTATTCCCAATCCTGAAAAAACCTTCCATCGTGGTAGCACAGATTACTTTGTGAATGCGCGTAAAAGCGATATTGGTGCATTTGATTCTCCGAAGTTTGTCGGATTACCGATTGGAGAATTGCTCGATATTAAGAAGAACTTTATTGAAGTCAAAACGACAGAACCGCTCGCGAATGGCGATGGTTTAAATGTACAAATTAAACGTGAAACAGTGGGCTTTGCCGTGAATCGTGCGGATAAAATTGGGGAGAATCATTATCTTGTTTACCCAAATGAAATGCCGGAAGCGTTCTTTACGGAGCGTGCTAATATTCAGAAGAAGCATCCGCTCAATCGTAATCATGATCAGATTTGGAGTCAGTTATTAACAAAAGAATCGGCAGAGCGTTTGTTAGAAGTCTCATTGATGTTTAGTAAAAAATCGGAAGATACTTTTGCGCTAGAGCTATTTACGAAAGAAGGGCATTATGCGGCAAGTGAATTAGTCGGGGAATTTGAACTGGCGAATGATGCCGAGAAAGGTTTAGTGAATTTAGAGAAAAATCTCACAAAATTCGGTGGTACAGGTTTTGAGCTCACCGATGTTCAGATCAGTTTAGCGGAAATTCCTTTTATTCCGGCAAGTATTGTGAATCAGCTTCGCCGTGATGCGATTGAAGGATTAGAGCAAGCGATTCAAGATAACTATGTGCGTGGTGAGCGTCGTGAAAAAGTGGATCCGCCGGCAGTATTCCCATTTGAAAAGCTCACATTCTTAGATAATGTTTATAATCAAAAAGCGCGTGATTTCTATCATAAACATGGCGTGACAATGATCGAGCCGGCATATGAAGCGCATGAAGAGCTTGGCGAAGTGCCAGTAATGATTACCAAACATTGTTTACGCTTCTCTTACAATCTCTGCCCGAAACAGACAATCGGCGTGACCGGCGTTCAAGGACAAGTCAAGCCAACACCATTAACGTTAAGTCATCAAGGCGAAGAGTACACACTCAAATTCAACTGCCGCCCATGCGAAATGCACGTAATGGGAAAAATCAAACCGCATGTTCTCAAGCAGCCGCAGCTCGGCTCGGAGTTGACGTAGGGCTAATTTCATTTATGCTTTATTTATCTTAACAGACACAAAATAGCTCGAAAAAAGGTAAATAAAGCCATGGAAAATAACGATAATGCTCTTGATCAACAGCAATTGAAGAGAACGAATGATGAATCTGATGTCTATTGGTATGTCGGAGCGAGTTTTTCAGGGCATGATCAAACAGAGCGATTTATAAAAAATGGTATCTGGGAAAATGGCTATGAGGATCAAAATTTAGATCTTGTACGTAGTATGAATGTGGGCGATAAAATTTTAATAAAAAGCACTTATACTCGTAAACATGGCTTACCGTTCGATAATCGTCAGCATGCAGTATCCGTAATGCAGATTAAAGCAATTGGTACGATTATTGGCAATGCTGGCGATGGACGAACTATAAAAGTAGATTGGGAGCAAAAGGCTTTACCGAAAGATGAGTGGTATTTTTATACTGATCAGCCAATGATTTGGAAAGTAACAGCTGAAAATTGGAAAAAGAGCGCATTAATAGATTTCAGCATCAATAATACTCCTCAAGATATAGATCGTTTTAGAAATCACGGATATTGGAAAGATCGTTTTGGTGATAGAGATAAGTCAGAATTGGCATTTGAATGGACTGCTTTTTATGAGGCAGTCGCAGAGAAGTTATTGCGCTACAAAGATAATCGCAAGGAGCTCATAGATTATGTTTTAAAATTAGCGCAAAAATTTTCTTTATCATACGTGCAAGGTAAAGACTTACAAGACATTTGCCCTTTTACGGTACTTGGGTTGTTCAATAGAAATATTAAAAATGATAATAGACATAAAATCGCACAAGAATTAGCTGATTTTCTCCAAGTAACGATCCCTGCACCGAGTTCGTTTGAGGGAATACCGATATTAAATAATCAAAAGTCATGGTTTTTTGCTTTCGAAGAGGAAAGGGAGCTTCATGATATTGATGAGTTATGGGCAATATTTGAGTTAGCACAAAATGTGGCTGATGATATAAGCGATGAAGAGGGTCCTTCAGAGCTTCGGAAAAAGTTAATAAAACAATATAATGTTGTTTCTAGTCAAAATCAGATCGGGTGGAATTTATCAATGGGTTTGCATTGGATTAGACCATGGAATTATCCCACTTTAGATGGTCAATCTCGCACATATATTACAGATCAGTTACAGCTGAAAGTTGGAAAAAGTAGCTCGAAAAGATACGCTACAGGCGAAGAGTATTTTTCCCTATTAGACACCTTAGAAACGTTGTTTCAAAGTGATGATTTCCCAGTTTATTCATTTCCAGATTTGGCTTTGAAAGCTTATGATTGTAATACTGAAAGTAATATAAAACCTGAGATAGATGATGAAAATGGCGTTGACTCACAAGAAATATTGAGCTCGGATAATATTAGAAATGTGATTTTGTACGGACCGCCTGGAACCGGAAAAACTTATAAGGTTCAAAATATTGCCAAAGAATATGTCGATAACGAGTTCAATGAAGAATCATATTTAGCCAATATCGTTAAAAATTTGAGTTGGCTTGAGGTTGTTATTTTTGCCGTATTAGATATTGGTAAGCCTTGTAAGTTGGCAGACATATTAAAAAATCGTTTTCATAGGGCAAAATTGGGCGATAGAAAGGTTAATAATGCTGCTCATATTGATCAAGTTTTGGTAACTCGATCAATTACAAATCCTACAAATCTCGATCGTGATGAAACAATATATCCCCGAAGAGAACCATTAATCTTTGATCGTAACCACGATAATGAATGGTTTATTGTCGAAGAAGAGAAAGAGAATATTGTAGAAGAAATTCAAGAATATCAATCTATTCTTCAGTTAATGCAAAATCCGACCTCAATCATGAATAAAGAGCGCCAAAAACGTTATGAAATCGTGACATTCCATCAAAGTTTTAGTTATGAAGATTTTGTAGAAGGTATTAGGGCT
This sequence comes from Candidatus Ignatzschineria merdigallinarum, assembly GCA_019113305.1. Taxonomy (GTDB): domain Bacteria; phylum Pseudomonadota; class Gammaproteobacteria; order Cardiobacteriales; family Wohlfahrtiimonadaceae; genus Ignatzschineria; species Ignatzschineria merdigallinarum. The sequence continues at coordinate 5,988 of DXHP01000034.1, forward strand.
TTTACAAGTGATGATAATCAAATTCAGTATTCTGTCGTTCCCGGTGTTTTTAAGGAAATTTGTGACTTAGCAAGAAAAACACCGGAGAAGCGTTTTGCAATTTTTATTGATGAAATCAATCGCGGCAATATTGCGAATATCTTTGGTGAATTGATCTCCTTAATAGAGCCGGATAAAAGGCAAGGCTGTATTAACGAGCTAAGTGTGACTTTGCCTTATAGCAAAAGCATTTTTTCTGTTCCTGAAAACCTCGATATTTATGGCACAATGAATACCTCCGACCATTCGCTAACCAAGCTTGATTTAGCGTTACGTCGCCGTTTTGAGTTTGAGGAACTGTTACCGAATTATGGCTTATTAGAAGATATCAAAGTTCATAACGTCAATATTGGTGAAATGCTAAAGATTATGAATGCGCGAATTGAGGTTCTGTTAGGGCGAGATTATTTAATTGGTCACAGTTACTTTTTACCATTGAAAGATATGGATCCAAAAGAACAAAAAGAAGCATTAGCTAAAATTTTCCAGAATAAAATTATTCCTTTGTTACAAGAGTATTTCTTTGAAGATTGGGAGCGTATTCAGTGGGTTTTGAATGATCACAATAAAGTGCCGGAATATCAGTTTATTCAGTTGTTAGATCAGATTAAAAATGATGATTTAGCGGAGTTAGATCTAGCGCAATTATTTAAGAATGTGAGAGATATTCAACATATTTCGGATCGTCGATATCAGATTAATCATAAGACTTTTGGACAAATGGAAGCATATTCTAAGATTATTGCTGAGTAAAGATCGATGGATGTTATTCAAGTTCGAGAGTACGCCAAGCTAATAAAGTCAGAGCGATCTAGGAATAGTACGTTGGATGAAGCGTATATATCAGAAACAGCATTTGAGTTTTTAGCGGCGCTGATTGAGCAAGAGAAGCTCGCCGGAACTATTTTTCTGGATTATATTAAGCTAGGAAGCCAAGTCGGTTACTTGGAAACCGCGGATCTTGGGATCGAGATTTTACCAAAAATGGCATTGCATACGGCAGATCATCAGCACGATCAACTGCGTGAGCTGTTACACAAAATGATTAGTGTGGTTTTTCAGGTACGATCAAAAGAGATGCATAGTGCGCATCTTGTCAGAAACCGATTACCTTTGCATGAATGGATTTATCAGCAGTTTCTCAATGAATTGCAGGTCTTATTGAGAAAAGGTTTAAAAGGTGATTATGAGCGTGTTGCCCGTACGGAAAAATTTATGCGTGGCCGGCTCGATATTCGGCAAGTGATGCGAAGAAAGGTGGGACAAGATCATCTTTTCCCTGTGGAATATGATGCATTTAACTTTAACCGATTAGAAAATCGTTTGATTAAGACAGCGCTAACAGATCTATTTAAACATACCAAAAATCGTGAAAATTGGCGGATCGCGAATGAGATGATGCAGCGATTATCTGATTTGGAAACGGTTCATTCTGCGCATTTACAGTTAAATCAGTGGCAAGAGCATAAATTAATGCAGCGCTATCGTGCGATTTTCCCTTGGTGCCGGTTAATCCTTGAAAAAATGAATCCCCATTTTCAGCAAGGTCAACATAAAGGTATTGCGCTGCTATTTCCGATGGAGAAACTTTTTGAAGCTTATGTCGGTGATTATTTAAAGCGTAATTGTGTAAATTATGATGTGCAGACGCAGGAACAGAAACATCATTTGGTCATGCATCAAGGGCAGGGATATTTTCAGTTAAAGCCCGATTTTGTCTTGCGCCATCAGTTATCAGATCAATTGATTATTGCAGATAGTAAATGGAAGATGATTGATGAGTCAAAAGGTAATCGAACAGATAAATATGGAATTGCTCAATCAGATCTGTATCAGATGTTTGCGTATGGTTATCAATATCAAAAAGATAATCAGGTTAACTGTCAAAACATTATATTAGTTTATCCTTACCACGAAAAATTTACTGCCACATTGCCCGTATTTGATTTTCATTCTGAAAATTTAAAACTTTGGGCTGTGCCATTTAAACTGTGGACATGTGATGCCGGCAAAGAGGGGTTAATAGTCAGTGGTGAATTTTTTAATTTATGAGTTGAGATAAACGCCCATTATATTCATAACTATAAACCCCTGAAAGAATAAGTCCGTCAGGGGTTTTATTATTTTAATTTCCGAAAAAATCCTGCATTTGTTCTTCAAGAAAGTCACGGCAGCTATTGCTATCTGCATTGAGTTCTTCATGAATAAAGGCGAGCTGTGCTTGTTGATCTCTTTCAATCTCCGATTTTTTACTGCCCATTAAGACAAGCATTTGGTTTTTCTTATCATACATTTGATAGAGTTCGTGACAATAACCATCTAGCTCAGATGCAGAATAGGTTGGTTGATCATCAGTACAGCTTGCGATGAATCCGATGGCGAATAGCGAAATAATGAGGTTTTTGATCATAAGGTTATTTTGATATTACTTTAATAATTATTGGCATCGAGTTAATACTCGAAATGATAGCGTTTATTGCAATGAGATATTTTCTAAATAATTCTAAGCCATCGCCAATACGCGTTCAATGGCATTAAGATTATTTATAAATTCTTCTCGATAATCCCAATGAGTTTGGAGATCTGACCAGATTCGTAGACGATTAATGGCAACTTGGACATAATATTTATAGTCCGCTTCAATAATTCCTTCATCAATAAGCTGTCCGAGCGCGGTGGCAATAACGGTTGTATCGAGTGTTAAGATATATTGTTGATCATTAAATTCGGGATCGTTGAGCTGCTGAAGGATCTTTTCTGTGTTGACGAGATTCTCTTCATTATAATCTTCGTAGTTATCGAACTCTCCAACGCTTTCAATCACCCACGCGATACAAAATCCAACGGAAATGTTAGGATTTTCTTTTCGCCAATCTCTAAATTCCGCGAGCGCCTCAAAGCCTTCATCAGAGCCAAAAGGTGCGAGTTCATCCCCCATATCCCAAAAGAAATCCTCAAACATTAATTGTTGTGCGCGAGGATGAGCGTTCTCTTTTTTGAGATCTATATAATCTTCATTTTCCATCATATTTCTTCCTGATTTTTATTGTGGTGAGCGGTGATCATGATTATTTTTCTATTATAGAAATGAATCGTGAAAAAGGTCGATGATTATTTTAAAAGAGTTCCCAACTTGATGTTATGATTACGATTCTTGATGAGAGAATCAGAAAAGAGTGCCGGCTAATCGTCATAAATTCAAAGGATATTAAGCGTGAAGCGATTGATAAAGTGGTTGTTATTAGGATTATTTATATTGCTATTGCTCGCCGGTATTGGTGGCGGAATCTACTTTAAAGATCGTTTATGGTTGATTGCCAAATATTTTGAGCGAGGAAAAGATTCTCCAATTGAGATTGCGAAAGGGCAAGATCCTGAGTTTTCACCGATTGATTTAGCGGTTAGAGCTGATGAAGCGTATGAATATGCGAAGGCTAATGATTTTGATTTGGAACATGCCGTATTGATTGATTTTGGTCGGCATTCTGGGAAGAATCGTTTTTTTGTTTGGAACTTTAAAGAAAATCGCGTAGAGATTGAAAGCTTAGTGGCGCATGGTTACGGCAATACCGGTTATGAAAGCAGTAATCAGGAGATTATTTTTAGTAATGAGCCGAATAGTTATACTTCTTCGCTTGGTAAATATAAGCTTGGAGCACGTTCATGGAGCAATTGGGGTATTAATATTCACTATAAAATGCACGGTTTAGAGCCCACTAATGATAAAGCTTTTGAGCGTTATATTGTGCTGCATTCTTATCAAAAAATTCCGAATGAGGAAGTCTATCCGGCATATCTACCGATGGGATTTAGCCAAGGTTGCCCGGTGATTGATGATGAAACAATGCGTGAAGTGGATGCATTGTTACAAACGAAGACAAAGCCTGTCTTAATGTGGATCTACTATTTAGAGTAAGGAAAGATCGCCATTTTAGTTCTATAAACGGAATTTTTTGAAATGTGTGGATGACAATCTTTTGACGCAGATTCGCGGCTGGAGAGAATGCTTGCATGCTTTTATCAATCGCTTGCCAGCAATGGAAGGAAGATCTTTGCTAATGCGTTGGCTGGGAATAGATTGAGAAGACTTTCTTTGAAGAATGATTCTCGGCTGGAGAGAATGCTTGCATGCTTTTATCAATCGCTTGCCAGCAATGTAAGGAAGATCTTTGCTAATGCGTTGACTGGAAATAGATTGTTTCAATAGAATCAGAAAAGGGAGATCTTTGAAAGAGCTCCCTTTTTGATTACTTCCCATAATGGCTAGGGATTATGAGAAGAAATTGATGAGATAGGTGTGATAAGGAATCGATACAATATCAATTAATACAGCACCACTTAATGGTACAATCATGAGTGCTTTTGTGGATACAAGTTTGTAACGATCGCAGACGGAAGTCATATTTGCCATGGCATTTGGTGTTGCACCTAATCCATGACCTAATAGGCCTGAGCACATAACTGCCGCATCGTAGTTTTTACCAAGTAAGCGGAAAACAACGAAGATTGTCATTAATACAAGGGCGATTACTTGCAAGGCTAAGATGATGAGTAATGGCAGCGCGATATCACTGAGCTCCCAGATTTTTAAGGACATCATTGCCATCGTTAAGAATAATCCCAAAGATGCACCGGAGATAAGATCGATGCTTTTTTCTTGGATTTCGATCACATTTAAACCATCATTTATATTGCAAACGACGACAGCCACTAACATCGCGCCCACATAGCTTGGAAGCGAGAAGCCGGTCATTTCTGTGAAGGAATCTGATAATGCTCTTCCAGCAACCATAATGAGGAGAATGAGCGCTAACATTTTTAAGAAACCTGTTGTATCTACGGATGCAGGAAGCGGTTGTCCTTTGGTGCTGATCGGCATATTGAGATCATTTCCCGCTTCAATTTTTACATTGTGTTTTTTGATGAGATAACTGGCAACGGGGCCACCTAATAAACTGCCACAAATTAAGCCGAAAGTTGCAGCAGCTAATGCGGCAATACTTGCGGAGTGATGTCCTAAGCCCTCAGCCATGCTACCAAATGCCGCTGCACCGCCATGACCACCAGTTAAAGAGACCGCTCCGGCCATCACGCCAAGTACTGGATCGATACCGAGCGCCATAGCGACTCCTAAGCCAAATGTATTTTGGAAGAAAGCAATGAACCAGCAAATGCAAAGATAGATAAAGAGAAGCTTGCCACCAGATTTTAAAATCTTAAAGCTTCCGCCAAGTCCTACCGTGGTGAAGAAAGCCACCATCAAGTAGCTTTGAATACTGGTATCAAATTGGAATGAAGCCAGATCAAACATCTTGAGCACCCAAATGAGGATACTCATTAAGAAGCCGCCAATCACCGGCGAAGGAATACAGAAGCGTTGTAACGCATTAATGCGTTTTTTTAATTCACTACCAAAAAGTAAGCAGAGAATGGTAAGAAGGAGCGTGCTTAAGACATCAAATTCAAAGACCATATAAAATCCTCCGTGATTTAGAGATTGTTATTAATGTATTGATAGACGATGAATGCCGCGAGTTTTGCCGTGCGGTTGTCGATATCAAATTGTGGATTGCATTCTGCGAGGTCGAGCAGAATGACTTTTTTCGATTGAATGATCGTTTCGAAAAGTGTTTCGAATGATTCTAAAGCAAGCCCTTTTGCCGCGGGCGCGCTAACGCCCGGCGCTAGGTATGCCGGGAAAACATCTAAATCGACCGTAATATAGAGATAATCCACACGATCAATAAAGGCTTGGAGTTTTTCTAATGCGAAAGGTATTTTTGCCGGCGTAAGTTCTCTATCTAAAAGGTAAGTCACGCCAAGTTTTTCAGCCGTTTCAAAGAGTACGCGCGTATTACCATGCTCGGCAATTCCAAGGCAGAGATAGTTAAAGTCAATATTGTGTGCTTGAGAGAGATTGGCGGCATTTAAAAATGGCGTGCCGGAAGTGACGATATCTGCTTCCCGAAGATCAAAGTGCGCATCGAAATTGATGATGCCAAGTTGGAAGTTCTCTTTGGTGGTTAATAGATGATTAAAAGCACCTTGGAAGCTTCCAAAAGCGATCTCATGCCCGCCACCTAATACAATCGGCAGACTCTTTGCGGTAAGTGCTTGGTGAATTTTGTGCGCAAGCTCTTTTTGCGCAGTTTCTAAATCGCCATCATCGCAAGCAACATCGCCGGCATCGTTGAGTGTAAAAGAACGATGAACAGGCATGCTTGCAAGTTGTTTGCGGATATGATCAGGACCATTTTTAGCGCCTAAACGCCCTTGATTACGACGAACGCCTTCATCAGAGGCAAAGCCAAGAAGTGTAAAATCGGCTTGTGTTTGCTGATTAATGATTTGAAATAAGCGGCGATGTTCTGGCGTATCTCCATCAAATCGACCTTCCCAGCTAAAATGTGTTTGATTCATCATCAAATCCCTTGAGTTTAATTATGATTAATAATGTCTGTAATGTGATGCGCGGCAGTCATCACCAATTGAATAAATTCTTGCTCTTTATCTTGGGAGCGAAAGTAGGGCGCCATTAAGGTCACAACGGCAGCGGTTTGTTTCTGTCTAAAAATGGGGGCTGAAATTCCTAAAACGCCTTCATCGATTTCGCCAACACTTCTGCCGTAACCCCGTTTTTGAATTATGTGTAGTTCTGCGATGAGGGCATCTTTTGCGGCTTTTTGTTCGTCAGTGAAGTAATGTTTTAAAATTTTCTCTCTTAGTGGCTCATCATAAAAAGCGAGGAGTGTTTTGCCGCTAGCACCCCGAATAAGGACATCGCCTTTGCCGGGAATGAAAGAACAGCGAAGTGCTTGTTTGCTCTCAATCATGGAAACGCAGATGCTTTTAGAAAGATCACTGACGATAATGGCTGCTGATTCATTGCTTTTTTCCATTAAGGTTGTGAGGATCTTTTCAACGCTTGGCGTTAAGAGAGAGTACTTTTCATAAAGTTCACGACCTTTTAAACTTTGTGCTCCCAATGTATAGAATCCCAAGATATGAGAATGGGTCACATATTCCCAAAGCATAAGCGTATTTAAAATTCGATATACGCTCGAAATTGGGATATGTAGTTTTTCCTCTAGCTCTTTGGGAGAAACAGGTTTTTCGGCATTTCCAATATAGGAAAGAATGTGAAGTATGCGATCTGAATTTTTCATAATGGGATTCCTATTGACTTTGACCTTAACAAGATTCATGGTTTTTTCACAAAGATGATTCTCATTTTGTGGGAATATTATTTTATAGAAAAATATTTGTCTCTGAATCTGTTTTTCTAAAATGCTTGGAATAACTGATGTTTGAAGATATAGACTGAAATTATGAAGATGATTTTTATAGGGGATATTGAGGAGTTATTGAGAATAAGAGGGGCAAATGCTGAGGGAGAAGTTGAGAGAATATAAAAAGCCCGTAATAAAGGAGGTTATTACGGGCTAGGTTTGAGACTTTTATGGGAGTTTGGGGTTAAAAGTCATTTTTAATGGAGACTAGAATTCAAAATGATATTTTTTGCAGGAAGATCATCTTATTAATTCGATAAAGAGTATATTAATGCTAATAGTTCTTATTTACAAGTGTTAATTTTATTCTTTTAGAGCCTTGGAAAAAGATCATCTTTTAGATGGGTGTAATGTTATGATTTCATTGTGTTTTCCCTTTTTTTTAAAAAAGGGGATAGGATAAAAAAGCCCACAATAGGATGATGTCTATCTGTGGGCTTTCTA